>CAJXRJ010000128.1 GCA_913058555.1 uncultured bacterium | reverse complement strand
GCATATCGTCGGCAGCGTCAGATGTGTATAAGAGACAGGGCCGACGACTTGATGACGAGGTCTTTGACGTGGCCGCGCTTGAGCTTGGCCACCGAGTTCCCGTTGACGGCCGTCGTGATACCCGCGGAGAGCGCGAGGGTCATGCTCTGGCTGAAGGGGTCCACGGAATCCTTGAGGTCCCCGCCGCCGCCGAAGAGCCCGAAGGACCCCACCGCGATCAAGCCCGGGTAGATCCTCATGCCGGCGACGTCGACGACTTCGGCCTCTTCAGGCACCTCGACGTCGTAGCCCATGGCGAGGATCTTCTTGTTCTTCGTGAGCAGCGTAGCCGCACGCAGAACACCGCCCGTTCCCGTGTAGATGTCGCCGCCGACGAGCGCGAGGTAGGTTTCCTTGTCCTCTTCGTCGTCCTCAGAGGCCTCTTCGACTTCCTCCTCGGGCTCGTCCTGCCACATCGCGGCCGTGAAGGTCGACGCAGCGGAAGCCAAAGGGGCGCCGATCCAGCCGGCGATGAGGAGCCCGAGGCCCCATTTGATGGTCTTGGAAGTCATCACTGGTCGATATCTCCGGTGAGGAAGCGGCCGTCAAGCATGACGCCGTCGATCTTGGTGCCGGGTTGGAAGGGGTCGCCGGAAAGGACGAGGAGGTTGGCGCGCATGCCCTCGCCAAGGGTGCCGATCTTGTCGCCCATGCCGAGGAACCCGGCCGGGTTCTGGGTGATGGCGCGCATGGCGCTCTTGCGGTCAAGGCCAGCGGCGATCATCACGCCGACGTCCTCGAAGAACGCTTTGAAGCCAGCGGCACTGTCGCTGCGGGGGAGCAGGACGAGCTTTGCACCGGCACGGTCGAATTCGGCGGGGAGGTTGCGCTGGCGCATGGTGCCGGGCATCAGCGTGATGAGCGGCTCCATCAGGCAGAAGCAGCCCTTGTCGCCGATCTTGTCCTTCACGTGGAAGACGTCGATGTCGCGGGTGAGCGGCACGCGCAGGTGCCATTCAAATTCCTCGTCGCCAATGGCGTCCTCAAGGTGGACGTAGCTCGCAGCGTTCCCAATGGAGAACAGCGCCCGGAGCTTGCCGTCGCGCAGGTCCAAGAACGGCTGCACGCGGGGGTCCACTTTGGGCTCGACGAACTCTTTGGAAGTCTTCGAAGACGACTTCGCGGCGGGCTTCTTCTCGTCGTCCTTATCGTCGCTCTTCTTGGTGCTCTTCTTCTTCGAGTTCTTCGCTTCCCACTTCTCGCGCTCCTTCTTGACCTTCTCCAGATGCTGGTCCGCCTTCTTGAAGCCGTCGATCAAGTTGCGCTTGTAGCTCGAGGAGTTGCGCATGACGACCTTCAGGTACACGCCGTCCTCAAGGATCATCTCCTTCGGAGTCGTGCCGAAGGGCCGGAGCGCCACCGCCTGGCCAGGAATGCCCTGGCCAGCGGGGTACTGGGCCACCGTCGTGATGCCGTTCTCAAGGAACGCGTCGTAGGCGGGCGATGGGTAGAGCTCCGTCGACGCCATGACCTGGGGCCGAGCGTCGTTGAAGCCGCCCCCCGACATGCCGTAGCGGGAATACGGATTCACGAGGCCGGGCATGACGATTTGGTTCTCGTCGAGCTCGATCACGGGGATGCCGCGTTCCACGGCCAGGTCCTGGCCCATCGTGACGATCACGCCGTCCTCGATGAGGATCACGGCGTGCTCCATGACCTCGCCGTTGCCGAGCTCAACTCGGCGGGCCTTGATCACAAAAAGGTCGCTCGGGACTGGTGCCGGCACAGGGGCGGCGGGGACCAGAGCCAGGAAGGATGAGAGGATCATGGGAGGGATCTAACGTGGTTTGCTCGGGAAGAGGTCCCGGGCAGTTGCCGAGGGGCGCGATGGCGGCCGGTGGATAGCCGGTGGATAGACAGTCGGTCCAGCCGTTCGGTGTGGGGGGGATGAATGAAGGTGTCGCTACCAGGCGCGTCCGTCGCGGGACGCCTCGTAGACGTGGCGTCCGTTGACCCAAGTGGCATCAAAGGACGTCCTGGGATCGATTGGGTCGCCGTCGACGACGACGAAGTCAGCGTCCTTGCCGGCCTCGAGGCTGCCGACACGGTGGGCGATGCCCGACACGGTGGCGGGCACGATCGTGACGCCGCGTAGGCCTTGGCCGATGTCGTTGCGCATGCCGTAGCGCACGCCCATCGCAGCCTGCATGGTGAGCTCTTCCTGGGGCACGACCGGGGCGTCCGTGTTGAAGCCGATTTGGACGTTGCCGTTCTCTTGGAAGCCCCACGCGGAGCCGATGATGCGGCCATCCGTGTCGAAGCGCGGGGGGCGCGGGACCATGATTTCGCGGGGGCCGAGGATCGCGGCGACGCCGTACTTCTCGGCGATCGGTGCGGTCCTGTAGCTGTCGAAGGAACCGTGGTCGATGTACGCCGGCAGCTCGAAGTCCCGGGCCAACATCGTGATCGTCATGAGCACGAGCTGGTAGTACTGGGTGTGGGTCGAAATCTGGGTCCGACCCGCGTAGAGGTCCCGGAAGATGTCGAGGGTGAGCTCGCGCTGGGGCTTTGGACCGTTGCCGGCCTCGTAAGCGTCCCACGCCTTCGAGTAAGCCTGACCACGTCGCAGACGGTAGCGCAGGCCCCAGTTCATGAGGATGCGGCTCATGCCGTACCCCCACCGCGTCGGGTTGTCTCCCTGGGCGATCTTGAGGGAACCCGGATCGCGAACCACGGCCTCTTCGTACTCCTCGAGGCCAAGCTTCATCATGACGCCCTGGCCGCCGATGTTGGTACCGGAGCCGGGGATGAAGAGGATCGTCGTGACGCCGGCGGCCAGCGGGCGCTGGAGGCCGTCGTTGTTGCAGATGACCGCGGGGGCGACGCGCAGCTCGGAGTTGAGCTGGTACACCATGTCGTTGATATCCCCGCGGGACCCGCCGACGTGGCTGTGAAGGTCGATGAACCCGGGCACGATCCAGCGATCGCCGTAGTCGATCACCGTCGCGCCCTCGGGGATCTCGATGTCCGCAGCTTTGCCGATGCGAGCGATGCGCCGGCCCTTGATGACCATCGCCACGTTGTCGATCGACTGGGCACCGTGCTCCGAGCACGTGATCGCCTTCTCCGCGAGGATGACCGTGACGGTCTCGTCGCGCTTCCGCACCTGCTGGCTCACCTCCTGGTCCACCTGTGAGTCCCCCACGGAGCGGCCCGTGGGGGACGCACCGATGGCAAGAACGGCGAGGGGGATGAGGAGGGAGGGGATCATGTGGGTTCGATACTCAATCGACCTACCAGAGGCGACGCTCGCCTTCGGTCTCGTACACGGTCTCGCCGCTCTGCCAGACGTGCTTGACGTGGCTGCGCGGGTCAGCGGGGTCGCCGGTGATCACGCAGATGTCAGCGATCTTGCCGGCTTCGATGCTGCCGATGGCATCACCGAGACCGCAGGACATGGCCGGAACAATCGTGAGGCCGCGAACCGCGTCCATCTGGGTGTTGTCGAAGCCGTAACGGATGCCCATGGCGGCCTGGAGGTGCAGCTCTTCCTGGGGGATGACCGGCGAGTCGGTGTTGAAGCCGATGCGGGTCACGCCCATTTCCTGATAGCCGGCGACGCAGCCCTGGATGCGCTCAGGGTTGGAGCCCGACCAGTTGATGAAACCGCGGGTGGGAACATCGATGCCCCGGGGACCAACGATCGCGAAGATCCCACGCTTCTCGATCTCCTTGCCGAGACGCCACGTGTCGAACGTGCCGTGGTCGATGAAGACGGGGATCCCGAGCTCGTCGTGGATCATCGTCAGGGTCATCAGGGCGACCTGGTAGATCTGCGTGTGGGTCGAGACCTGGGCGTGGTTCTTGCGCAGGGACCGGAAGATCTCGAACTGCGGGTTCACCTTAGGTCGGTTCTGACCGGAGCTCTCGTACTCCTCCCACTCCTTCGCGTACGCGATGCCGCGCTTGAACGTGTTCCGCGTGTGCCAGTTCATGAAGGACCGGTTCGGGCGGAGGAGCCAGCGCTCCGGGTTGCCAGCTTGGGCCAGCTTCATGGAGCCGGGGTTGCGGATCTCCGAGCGCTCGTACTCGTTGAAGCCGGTGCGCAAGAGCACCCCTTGGCCGCCGACGTTCGTGCCGGATCCAGGGATGTAGAGCACGGTCGTCACGCCCGCGGCGAGGCCGCGGCGCAGGAGCGGGTTGCCCGGAACAACATCCGAGGAGCACTTGAGGCCGGGGTTCGTCAGGAACACCGTGTCGTTGAGGCCGAACTGGCCAGCGACGTGGCAATGCATCTCGACCATGCCCGGCATGAGCCAGTCATTGCCGAGGTCGCGCACTTCGTAGCCGTCCGGGATGGCCACCTCGTTGGCCGGCCCAACCGCCTCGATCATGCCGTCCTTGACGAGCACGACGCCGTTGTTCACGACGGAGCGGCCCTGCCATTCGGCCGTCAGAATCTTCGACGACTTGAGCGCGAGCCCGGGGCCGCCGAGGGCTCCGGCGGTCGCCTTCTTGGCCTTGGTCGCGGAGTTCGGCGGGGCGATCCCGAGGGGTCCACCGATCACGACCTTGCGGGCGCTTGAGGGAACGGCGTCGCCGGCTTCGGCTGCAGTGGATCCAGCGTCAGCCCCAAAGGACTTGGTCGCAGCGGAATCGGTCGCGAACGCGGCCGAGCAAAGGCCCGTGACCGCCAGAAGACCGGCGAGAACGGAACGCTTGGGTGAGTTGAGCATGGGCATAGCCATCAGAAGCGGCGCTCCACGGAGGAGTCGTAGACCTTTTCACCCTCTTGGAAGGTGAAGAAGACGGTGGTTCGTGGGTCCGTGGGATCCCCCGAGGTGACAATGATGTCGGCGTCGGTGCCCGCTTGGAGGCTGCCGACGCGGGCCTGCACGCCAGAGGCGGTGGCAGGGATGATCGTGAGGCCGCGCATGTGATCGACGTTGTCGTTCTTGAAGCCGTAGCGCACGGCCATGGCGGCTTGGAGGGGCAAGGCCTCCTGGGGAATGACCGGCGCGTCCGTGTTGAAGCCGATCATCGTGTGACCCGCTTCCTGGTACTTGGCGGCCATGCCGAAGATCGCACCGTCGTTGTCGTTGACGATGAACATGCCGGGGCGGTATTCGACGTTGATGCTGACGCTGACCTGGCGCGGGCCGAGGATGGCGGGCACGTCGAGTACCTGGGCTTCTTCCGCGGCGCGCCAGCCGTCGAAGGAGCCGTGGTCGATGTAAACATCGAGGCCGAGCTTCTCCTTGACCATCTTCACGGTCATGAGAACGACCTGGTAGATCTGCGTGTGGGCGGAGACCTGGACGGTGTGGTTGTAGAGGTCCCGGAAGACCTCCCACTGGGGGTCCACCTTGGGCCGCTCGCCGCCGCTCTCTTCGTAGGCGATCCAACGCTTGGCGTAGGCGATGCCCCGCTCGAAGGTGTTGCGCGTGTTCCAGTTCATGAACATGCGCCCGACGCCATCGAGGAAACGTTCAGGGTTACCGGCCTGGGCGAGCTTGAGGGAGCCGGGGTGCCGCAGCTCCATGCGCTCGTAGTTCGCGAAGCCCGTCTTGAGGAGCACGCCAATGCCCCCGATGTTCGTGCCCGACCCGGGGATGTAGAGCACGGTCGTGACGCCCGCGGCCGAGCCGTTCAGGAAGTCCGAGTTCATGGGCACCACCGACGTCCGGGCACGGATGCCCGGGTTCGTCAGATAGACCATGTCGTTGAGGTCGTTCTGGAAGAAGCTTTGGCCCGCAACGTGGCTGTGAAGATCGATAAGCCCGGGTGAGACCCAGGCATCGGGCCGATCCATGACCTCGTGGGTCTCGCGCAGGGCGACGACATCCACATCGGCGCGCGGGACCACCCGGGCGATCTTGCCGTTCTCAACGAAGACCGCCGCGTTGTCGAGGATCTGCTGCCCCACAAGGGGCATCAGCAGGGCCTTGCGGCAGAGGATCACAAGCCCCCTGGAAGAACCCGCCGAGCCGGGTTCCCGTTCGGTAGCGGTCGAAGCAGGTGCCGACGCTTCCACCCCGAACTCGCCGTGCGATCCCGTCGAACTCTTCCCCCACGGAGCCGCCGTCGCACTCGCGCAAACGAGCGCGGCACCGGCAGCCGCCATGAGGGTCGAGGGGAGGGACATCACTGCAGGAGGCCTTAGTGGATCTCGCGGCCGTTGACGAACACTCGCTCGACGGAGGAGGAGACTTCCATCGGGCTACCGTCAAGGACGATGACATCCGCGTCCATGCCCGGAGCGAGCGTGCCAACGCGGTCACCGATGCAAAGCATCTTGGCCGCGTGGGACGTCAGGCCCTGGATGGCAGCTGACGGCGAAAGCCCGCGGGCGACCGCCATCGCAGCGATGACACCCAGTTCGGCAGCGCCTTCTTCGGCCTGGCTGAGGAAAGCCACTGGAATGCCCGCCGCGGAGAGCTCAACGAGCTTGTTCCGCGTGACACCACCTGTGGTGACCTCGGTCCGGTTCCGGGGGATCATCACGCCCGCGATACGGCCAGCGATCTGGTCGGCCACGAGGTGGGCTTCGGAGGAGTCGAAGAGGATCGGCTTGATGCCGTACTTCTCGAACGTGTCCACGCAGGCAAGGACCTGGTCGCGGCGGGTCACGGTGACCATCACCGCGGCCTCCCCTTTCATGGCCCGGCGAAGGGGCTCGAGATCAGGGTCGATGGACGGCTTCTTCGGCATGCCCTTCGGCGCCTTCGTACGCGGCTTGTCCTCGGGGATACGAACCGGGCGGCGCACGACCTTATAGTCGCTTGCGGTCTGGGTCAGGTCGGCGGTGCCGAGCACCTTGTCCCCCATCTTCACGTCGCCGCGGAGATAGGTTTTGACCGTGTCGTCGTCCGCGTCTTTGGCCTCGGACTTCTTCTTGTCGTCGTCCTTCTTATCGCCCTTATCCTTGTCGTCGTCCTTCTTCTCCTTCTTGGACTTCTTCGGCTCCGGATCGTTGGAATAGATCTGGGCGAGGTGGAAGGACCAGTCCCCGTCAGGGGTCTCGACCGTGAGGACCACGTCGTAATCAGTGCGGGAGCCGGACAGCTCGAGGAGCTCATCGAACGCGCCAAGACGCGCGGAGCCGGTGATGGCGCCGTCTTCGTCCTCGCTGAATTGGAAGCGGGCGGACACAGGCTCTTCCGAACCCTCCATGGTCACAGCCCCTTCGAAGACGCCTGTCACGGCCTTGGCCGGGTCGCGCTCCTTCTTCTTCTTTTTCTTCTTGTCGTCCTTGTCGCCTTCGTCGTCGTCCGACTCGTCGTCCTCGTCCTCTTCCTTATCGTCGGATTTCGTTTCGGGCGCAGGCGGAGTCCACTTGGCCATGTCGGCCTCGTACTTGTCCCAGGCCTTGGCGTACTGCTCAGCGCGCGCCAGGGTCTGCTTCACGTTGCCGCCGGAGAGGGCGATGATGCCCGAATCCCAACCCATACGGACCGCCGCGACGTCGTCGATGACAAGGTCATCGAAGCCCGACGCCGCCGGCTTGTACGCGATGGACGGGGTCAGGCTGCCGAGATTACGGGAGATCAGGTTGACCGTCGTGACGCCGCGCTTGGCGACTTCGCGGTCGGCGTAGTCGCCTGGCTCGAGGATGCGCTTGGTGTCGAAGCGAGTCGAGAAGGCGCGGTTGCCGCCCTCGGTACCAAGGTGCCCATAGGCGTCGATCATGCCGGGCATCGCGGCCGCGGCGCGGACCACGATGGCTCCTGCCGGGCGGGCCACTCGGGGCGCCACCGCAGCGATCTTGCCGTCCTTCAGGAGGACTTCACCCGGGGAGTGCACGACGCCGTTGCCAACGTGCAGCTCGTCCACGCTGATGACCACCGCGGGGGCGGAGGCATGGGAGGAGCGATTACCCCGCCGCACGCCACGCTTCGGGCTGGACTTGGGGGCCACCGTCATCTCCGGGGACCACGCGAGGTGGCCGTTGACGTAGGTAGCCACGACCGTCGAGCTGGTGGACATCGGGGCGCCCGTGAGGACGACCATGTCGGCGTCCTTGCCGGCGCTGAGTGAACCGACGCGGTCGGAAACCCCGAGGATCTCCGCGGCGTTCTGCGTGATGGCCGCGAGGGCCGCGTCGGCGGGAAGGCCGCCGCGCATGGCGAGGCCAGCAGCGAAGCGCAGGTCCGACGTGCCCATGCCGCTCGGCGTGGCGATCGCGACCTTGACGCCTTCGCCCACCATGCGGGCGATGGTGTCGTACTCGGGCCAGTCAGCGGTCTCGGACTTGCCGAAGTTCGACGCGCCGCGGTAATGCGGGCGGGCGATGACCGGCGTACCGGACTTCGCAAGGTCCTCGGCGAGGGACGCGGCGCGGCCGGCGCCGTCCACAACGAGGGTGAACTTGAACTGCGCTGCGGCGTCGAGGATGGCCCGGACTTCGCCGGGGGTCTCCGCGCCCATGCGCCAGGTCATGCCGTCCTTGATCGCTTTCGCGAGGGCCGGGCCGGTGAGCTTGCCGTACTCCTCTGCAAACGAGTCGTCGCCGCCCGCGAAGGCGAAGAGCTCCTCGAGGGCGAGGACCGCCCCCATCGTGGTGCGCGGGAGCTGCGGCGCTTCCACGCCAAGGCCCACGTCCACCGTCGCCGGCACGGGCGGCTCCCAGTAACCGGGAGTGCTGCGCGCCTCACGGCTGATGGAGCCGTGGAGACCGGCGCTCTCGAGGAGCACACGGCCCGCGGGGTCGCCGAGCTCGGAGCCGCCGCTCTTCACGACGGCGCCTTGGCCGGCGATCAGTCGGCCGCGCGCCGGAGCGAGGTACACCGTGGTGATGCCGCTCCGGAGTGCCGAGACGAGGTTGGAGTAAGGATCGAACTTGTCGATCGCCAGCAGGCTCGGGTCGGCGGTGCGCGGGCCGGGGCCCGACGGCGTGTAGCCCGAGTCCACGGCGACGAGCCCGGGGATGATCACCGCGCCAGGGCCGTAATCGATGCTCGTGGCCCCGGCGGGGACGGCGATGTCAGCGGCTCTTCCGACCGCGACGACCTTCCCGTCTTCCGTGACGACGACACCGTTCTCAATGGCCGCCTGGCCTCCGCCCGGGTGAACCGTGCCCGCACGCACGACGACGATGTCGCCGTAGGCGCCAGGCACGAATGCCAGGGCGGTGGTCTCAGCCGCGAGGCCCGCGAGGGCGAAGACGCTGAGTGATGTGAATAGCTTGCGCATGGGTGGACTCAGGGGCCGGATCAACCGTTCTTGTCGTCTTTGGAAACTTCGCCGTCGTCGCCTTCACCGTCACCTTCCCACTCTTCGTCAGCGGGGTCCTCGGCAACGGTTCCGGGGGGACGGGTTCCGTCCATGAGCTGGCGAACGCGGACGTCCTTGGAGCGGTCGTAGACGTGCTTGCCGTCAATGATCACGTGCTGGACGGTGCTGGTGACGCTGAGCGGATCACCGGACATCAGGATGAGCTGGCCGTCGGCGCCGGTCTTGATGGAGCCGACGCGCTTCTCGAGGCCGAGGATCATGGCGGGGGTCGTAGTGACCGCGGCGATCGCAGCGTCCCGGGGGATGTCGTTCGCGACGCACTGAGCGGCCTGGAACCAGAGCGACTTGTTCGCGTCGCCGGAGGACATCAGGGCGAAGGGGATGCCCGCGTCGTGGAAGACCTTCGGGACGAACGTCTCCTTCTCCTCGCCGGTGAGCGGGTCACGCTCGACGTGGGTCAGGTTGCTCTCGAGGATGACGGAAACGCCGGCCTCTTTGATCTTGGGAGCGGCCTTCCAGCAGGAGCGGCCGAGCGCCAGGGTCGTGTTCTTCGTGAAGCCGTTGGCCTCGGCGACGCGCAGTGCGGTGTGCACGTCAAGGGGCGTCGAGCACCAGACGAAGGCGTGCATGCGGCCTTCGACGACGGCGAGGAGCGGCGCGCGCTTCTCGTCGACTTCCCCGCGGGGAACCAGCTCGAACCCGTCGATCTTCCAGACCTCGGAGTTCAGGGCACGGCCCTTGGCGTCCTCCCCCTCGATCTCACGGCCCTGGTAAAGGGCTTCGCGACGGTCGAAGTTGTTGCCGTCCTTCTTCCGCTGGACCATGTCCTCAAGGTACGTCTTCAGGTCCTCGAAAGCTCCGCGAAGGGCTTGGGCCTGGGTCGCACGGGTCTTGCCGCGCTTCGGGGCCGCCGACATGGTCAGGCCGGCACGCGGCTTCACCATCATCGACTCGACCGTCATGCCGAAGGGCTTGACGACCATGCCTTGGCCGGCGACGACCGTGTCCACGCCCTGCTGGACGTTGATGGTCAAGATCCCGTTCCGGATGGCCTCTTCGAAGTAGAAGTTCACCGGGTCGATGGAGTCCGCAACGTTCAGGAACGCAGCGACGTCAATCGTCTCGTTGGCGCGGTCGATGCCGCGGGACACGTGGGACTCCACGAAGCCCGGGAAGGCCACCATGTCCGGTTGGTCAATGACCTCGGCGTCCCATGGAATTTGAACGTCGCCCTCAGGTCCGACCGCGGTGATGCGGCCGCCTTCGATGACGATGACGCCGTTTTCAATCGGCTCGCCATTGAGGGTGATGACCTTCCCGGCCTTGACCGCGGTCTTGTCGACCTGGGGTGCCGCGACGGCGCTAACCGCGAGGCCCGCGGCGCTGATGACGCCGAGCGCCAAGGTTCGATAGGTGGAGGTGATCTTCATCGGAGGGGGGTGTCGCAGAAGAGGGCCAGGTGGCCCGCGACCAGGGAGAGGTTCCCGGGGTGGTTGATTGAGCTTGTGAGGAAGGGCCGGGAGCGGATCAGCGGGGATCCAGGGCGAGGGTGCCGCCCACGAGAACGCCGACGGGTCGGCTCGTGATCTCGAACGGCTCGCCGTTCCAAAGGACGAGGTCGGCATCCTTGCCCACCTCCACAGTGCCCGCGCGGTTGGCGATCCCGAGGATCTGCGCGGGGGTGATCGTGACGGCCCGAAGGGCCTCTTCGCGGGTCAGGCCGCCGCGCATCGCGAGGCCGGCCTGGACGTCGATGCGTCCAGCGGTGTCGCTTCCGTCGTGGGCCGAAAGAGCGAAGGTGATGCCCGCGTCGCGCAGCTTCTTCGCCGTCTCGAGCGGCATCAGCGCGGAGTCTCGCGTGCGCCCCTGGGACGGGAACGGAGGAAGGACCACAGCGGTGTTGGTGCGAGTGAGGAGATCGGGCTCCTTCCAGGCTTCCGCGCCGCAGTCGATGACGAGGTTCATCGTCCCGAAGCCTTCCTTCATCATCTCTTCCTTGAGGAAGACGGCGGTGCGGATGTCCTGGGTGGTGTACGCCTGGACAAAGGTGCCGATCTTGCCGGCCAGGACGTCCTGGAGGACGTCAATGTCCTTGCCCGCGCCATCGGCGGCGGCCTGTCCGGCCTCGAAGAGAGCGCTGCGCCACTCCCATTCCACACCCATGCGGGTCGTGGGGCGGCGGTTGTAGAAGGACGTCGGGCGGCCGAAGGCCGGGCTGTTGCGCTGGCTCGGCTGGGACCCAATCGCGCCGCAGATCATGTCTGCGCCTTCGACCATTCGCTTCTCGAGATCAGCGGCACCGGCGGTCTTGAGGATCACCCCCATGCCGCCGACGACATTCTGGTTGAGCGGTGCGATGAACGTCGTGGTGACGCCGCTCTTCGCAAGCCGGGCCCACCGAACGTCGAACGGATCGATGCCGTACTTCGCGTCGATGGACGGTGTGACTTCGCTGGACTGCTCCACCGAAGTCAGCCCGGTATTGACCCGCGCGCTCGCGTCCACCATGCCGGCGGTGACGACCTTCGCGCTGATCGAATCCCGTGTCGCTTCAACGCCCGGGGTGATCGCGGTGATCTTGCCGTCCTTGACGAGGATCAAGGCGTTCTCGATCGTCTCGCCGGTGGATGTGTAGACCTTCTCGGCGTGGACCGTCCAGCTAGTGCCGTCCGACGGCCCAGCAAGAGATCCAGCAAGAGATCCAGCTGCGGGAACGGAAGCCGTGGGCGCCGCGAGGGCGGCGGCGGCGCCGGAGAGAAGAAAGCTCGTCAGGATCATCGTGCGTCTCCAGCAGAGGCGTCATGAACGTGGCTACCGGCTGCAAAGACATGCAGGACGCGGCTGGTGAGATCGGTCGGGTTGCCGCTCCAAACGACGAGGTCCGCGGACTTGCCCTTGGCGATGGAGCCGTGGGTTTCGCCAACGCCGGCGATATCGGCGGCGTTTTGCGTCATGGCGCTCAGAGCCGTCTTCGGGGAGAGACCGTTCCGCATGAAGGCGGCGGCCGTCATGCGCATCGCGGCGGGGCCCCGACGGTTGGCATCGGCGGTGAAGGCGAAGGGGATGCCTGCCTTCTCAAGGGCGAGGGCGCTCTCGTGCACGCGGCGGGAGGCGCCGGCGGATACGGGCTCGAAAACCACCGAGAGTCCCGAGTCCTTGATGACATCGACGATGTCGGCGGAGCGGGAGGCGCCAAGGATCGCGCCCTTCAGGCCGAGGCCCTTCGCAAAGCGCGCAGCGTTCATGACCTCGGCGCGGTTCACCGCCTCGATCAGCACCGGCATCGCGCCGGCCTTCGCCATGGCGAGGGGGCTTTTGGCATCCGCGTCGGCGAAGGCCTTGCTCAGGTGGTCATAGAGACCCGCGTAGCTCGTCGGCTCGACCCCGGTGGAGAGCGAACGGCTCGACATCCCGAGGCTCACCATGGCGCGTCGCTTGAGGATCTCGCCCGTTGCGGGCGACACGACGGCGGCCGTGCCGCCGGCGATGCGGCTCGAGCTCGGCGTCACGACCACAGCGGTGAAACCCTGGGCGACCAGGTGCTTCCAGCTGGGGTGCTCCGGGTTGAAGGCACGCGAGACGTCCGCCGTGGGCGTCAACTTACGCGTCGATTCGTTGTTCTCGGAGCCCACGCCTGTGCCTTCGCGAAGGCCGATGAAGCCGGGGGCAATGTGCCCTTCGACGTCCATGACCTCGACGCCATCGGGCGCCGCGTTACCGACGCTTTGAATGACGCCGTCCTTGACCACGACGATGCCGTTCGAAACGACCGTGCCGTCGCCAATGTGGACGCTCGTAGCCCGCAGCGCGAAGGTATCAGCGGAGGCCGGTGCCCCCGCTGTAGGGAGCAGAGAGCCCGCCCCGGGGGCGGTGGGCGCCGTCAGGACCGACGCCGCGAGGAGAGTGAGAGTGAGCATGGTGGAGGGACGTCCTTGGGGGGACTCTGGGGGATCAGTTGCCCGCTTCGTGAACGACCTTGCCGCCGGAGATTGCGGCAAGAACACGGGAGGAGCTGGCGAGGGGATCGCCCGAAAGAACGATGAGCTCAGCGGACTTGCCGCGCGCGATGGAGCCGACGTGGCCACCCACGTCGAAGGCGCGGGCCGGCCCGGTGGTGATGGCGTGCAAGGCGGCCTCGCGGTCGAGGCCATGGCCAACGGCCAAGGCCTGTCTCTTATACACATCTGACGCTGCCGAC
>CAJXRJ010000127.1 GCA_913058555.1 uncultured bacterium | reverse complement strand
CCTCTACGCGTGCTGTGTCCAAGGCGGATGCCGCAAACTCCGGTGCGGTGCGCGCCTGGGGCATCGAGGGCTCCTGGGCGGCAGCGGAAGTGGCGAGCGTGAAAGCGCTGAGGAAGAGCGCGCTAGAAACAGTCCAGGGTTGAGCCATCGTCAATCGGTGGGGATCCAGGGCGCCGACCCGAGTCGACGCTTGAAGGTACCCCCGGATTGGGGGTGCATGGATCCCCGCTATCGGCGGGGCCGAAAGGCCGAATGAAGGGCCTCTGGAAAGAGCGATCCTAAAGTCTCAAGCGAGACGCTTTCTGAGATAGCTCGCCCGCCGTTTGTCCCGCTCCGAGGTGTCGAGCAGCTCGAGCTCCTCACCGGGAGCCATCAGGACCTGGAGGTGCCCACGCTGCACATGCAGGGCCAGCTCATTCAGGAGTGCGAGGCGCACGCCGTCAAAAAGGCCGGTGTGCAGGCCTAAGCGAATATTCGAGAGGTGCGCCAGCGCGGTCTCGGTGGGCATGGCCCGCGAGGTCTTGAGCGTGCCAAAGGACTGGGCCACTCGATCCTCGACCGCGGGCCGCATGCGGTCCAGCAAGGTCTCGCGCATACGCCGTTCGAAACGAACGATCTCCGGCACCAGCGCCCGCAGGTCCTCGATGAGGTCCATTTCGGAGCGCCCAAGGGTGACTTGATTCGAGATCTGGTAGAGGTCCCCCGCTGCGCGGCTCCCCTCGCCGTGCATGCCGCGCACCGCGAGGCCCGTGCGTTGCGCCGACGCGAACACCTTCTCAAGCTCTTGGCGCACGAGGCCAAGGGCCGGGAGGTGCAGCATCACCGAGGCGCGAAGGCCCGTGCCGACGTTCGTCGGGCAACCTGTCAAGTACCCGAGCTTCTCGGAGGTCGCAAACTCGATGCGCTCTTCGAGGTATCGATCCAGGATCTCGGCCCGCTGCCACGCAAGGTCGAGATCAAGGCCCGCGGACATGGCTTGGAGGCGCACGTGATCCTCCTCGTTGACCATGACGGAGACCGTCTCCGATTCGCCAAAGGCCACCGCGCGGCCCGGGCTGGTCGAGGATTCATCCTTCGGCAGCAGGTCTCGGCTGATGAGGTTGCGCTCGAGGAGCAAGAGCCGGAGAACGGGCGACGCCTCCGTCATGGGGACCCAACGGGTCTCCCCATCGATGCGGGCATCCAGGAGGGCGATCCTGAGACGATGGCAAAGGGCCTCGGCTCCGTCGGCGTCCAGGCGGGACATGAAGGGCTCTCCCTTCACGTTGCGCGCCAGCCGAACCCGGCAAGAAATCACCACGTCGGACTCGGGGCCCGTCGAGCTGAGCCAGGACCCGGCGTGCTTTGCCAGGGAGTTGCAGTCGATCGGGGAGTAGGCCAAGGGATGGATCGAGGAGGGGTCTCGGACTCGGGAAGACGCTTTATAGCCCAGGGGAGGGAATCGATGAAGCGGCTTATGGGCGGGATGCCTTGGGACCGAAGGATCCAAAGATAAAGAATCCGCCTGGAGAATAGGCTGGGCTCGGTCGCCCAAGTTGTCCCGCCGGGGTGTCGAGGGGGCATAGGGAGCGCCATCGCCCCTTGGCGCTACCATATCCGGGCGCACCACCCAGCGGCTTCCCTAGGCCGCGCCCCCGCCGATCTAACTGGCGGCCCCCAAAAACTGCATGCCCACGCCTGAACCTCAGACGATCGTCCTGGCGATTCTGCTGGGCAGCTTCGTGCTGTTCCTGACGGGCATCGTGAGGTACGAGGTGACCGCCCTGGGCGTGGTCGTGGCCCTGGTCCTCACGGGGTGCCTCGATGTGGAGACCGGGTTCAAGGGCTTCTCGTCCAGCGCCGTCGTCCTCATCGCGAGCATGTACATCTTCGGGCACGCCTTCACGAAGAGCGGCCTGGCGGAGGCCATGGGGCGGCGGCTGCTCGGGGGCAGCACCTCGGGAAAGCAGGCGGAGCTTTCCCTCGTCCTGCGGATGACGGCCCTCGCAGGGCTCCTGTCCTCGGTGCTCTCGAACACGGGCGTGGTCGCAACCCTGATCCCCGTCGCCAACGCCGTCAGCCGCAGGGCCCGAGTGGCCCTCTCCAAGCTCCTGATTCCCCTGGCCTTCGGCAGCCTGGTGGGCGGCCTCGTGACGGTCATCGCCACGAGCACCAACATCGCGATCAACGATGTGCTCAAAACCACGGCGGGCCAAGAGCCGTTCTCGCTCTTCGAGTTCAGCAAGCTCGGACTCGTGCTCCTCGCGGTGACGAGCGCCTACTTCCTGGGGCCCGGTCGATGGCTGCTGCCACGCTCCAACGTCGAAGAGACGCTGACCGAGCGGTACCAGGTGCCCAAGTTCGTCACCGAGATCCTGGTGGAGCCCACGAGCGAGCTCATCAACAGGAACGTCTCCGACGCGGAGATCTTCCAACGCTTCGACGTGGCCGTGCTCGGGATTGTGCGCGCTGGAGGCGAGCGCCCCGTCCTCGCACCCGGGCCCTACAACCGCATTCGCGCCGATGACACCCTCATCCTCCAGGGCGCGCCGGACGACATCCTGCGCCTGTCCGAGGTGATGCCCCTGCAGAAGCGCTCTTCCGTGCCCGCGGGGAACACGCGCCTCTACTCCGATGACGTGCGCCTCATCGAATCCGTCGTACCGGCGGGCTCGGTCTACGTGGGCCAGTCCCTCGCATCGGCGGAATTCCGCACGCGTACCGGCCTCAACGTGCTCGGTCTCTCGCGCCACGGCGCGCTACAGCTGCGACGCCTCCAAGAGACCCCACTCGAGATCGGCGACACTCTCCTCATTCAAGGTCACCTGCGCGACATTGCCCGTGCCCGGGCGGAGCGCGAACTTCTGGTTCTCGACGAACGCCAGGCCCCCATCGCGAGCCGCAAGAGCTGGATCGTTCTCGTGACGCTTTCCCTCGTGCTCCTGGGCGCAGCCTTCACCGACCAGCCCCTCGCCGTCCTTGGCCTCGCCGGCGCCCTAGCGCTCATCATGACCCGCGTCGTCGTCCCCGACGAAGTCCCACGCGTCATCGACTTCAAGGTCATTGCCCTCGTCGGAGGCATGCTCGCCCTCGGCGAAGCGTTCACGAGCGTGGGCCTCGCGGATGTGTTCGCGGACAAGCTGAGCATGGTCACCGGACAGAACCTGCCGGGGCACGCGATCCTGGCCATCATTTTGGCCGCCACGATGTTCCTGACCCAGGTTCTCAACAACGTGTCGACCGCCGTGATCATGACCCCCGTCGCCATCAGCATGGCGGACCAGCTCGGGCTCTCCTCCCGGCCCCTCGTCATGGCGGTCGTTGCTGGCTCGAGCCTCGCGTTTCTCTCCCCCGTCGCCCACCAAGCCAACGCCATGGTGATGGGCCCGGGTAGCTACCGATACGTGGACTTCCTGAGGGTGGGCTTGCCCCTGGCTTTGATCACAGGGGCGGTCTGCGTATTCGCGATCCCCCTTTGGTGGCCGTTCTAGGTGGCCGGTTCAAGGCGCCCTTCACGGCGGACGACGCCCCGCCCCGAGAGCCGACGGCCCCCCATGGAAAGAGCGCAGCGCGGAGTGTCCTCCGCGCTGCGCTCTTCCCATGCCCAGGGGCGTTTCCAGCTCAAAGGATGGTCTTGCCGAGGGCCGAAAGGACGAACTCCTTGGCGGCGATCGCCGTTTGATTCTGGGCGTCGAGGATCGGGTTGATCTCGACCATCTCAAGGCTCAGGAGTTTCTGGGATGCCGCGGCCATCTCCATGACGGTGTGGGCCTCGCGATAAGAAACGCCGCCGGCGACCGGCGTACCAACTCCGGGGCAGACGCTCGGATCCGTCCCATCGACGTCGAACGACAGGTGGAATCCCACCGTGCCACGGGTCACGTGAGCGATGGCCTGTTCCATCACGGCGCGAATGCCCTGCTCGTCGATCTCGCGCATGGTGAAGCACGCGACGTCGCTGTCGTGCACGTTGAGCGCCTCCATGCGATCCACCGAGCGAATGCCGATCATCGCGACGCGGGAAGAATCCACCAGCGGAACGACGTCGCCAAGCTGCGTCAAGGCCCGGGGACCCTGACCGGTGATGGCCGCCAGGGGCATGCCGTGCACGTTGCCGGACTCCGTCGAATCTGGAGTGTTCATGTCCGCGTGGGCATCGAACCAGATCACGCCGATGCGCTCGTCTTTCGCGTGGTAGTGGTCGGCGACGCCGGCCACGGTTCCCACGGCGATGGAATGATCGCCGCCGATCACCAGCGGGAAGTGCCCCTCGTCCATCGCCTCCCGGACCATGTCGGAAAGATTCCCACAGGCCTCCGCGATGGTCGCCAGGTAACGCGCCTTCGGATCCACGGCGCCATCACTGCGGGGGTCTCCCACGGGAATGTTGCCCCGGTCCACAAACTCATGGCCCAGGTTCCGGAGCTCATTTTCGACGCCCGCGATGCGGAAAGCGCTCGGCCCCATGTCCACCCCGCGACGGTTGCCGCCGAGATCCATGGGAACACCGATGAGGGAGACTGTCTTGGGCTGCATGTCGAAGGGCTGCTTGGGGGTGATCGGAAGTTGCGCTTGGTCCTTGGGGGCCCAGAAAGGCCCCCGATCCGGACGGCCCGGGACTCTAGCAGAGAGGGGCCCTGGCGCCCTTGATCACGTCCAGGTAGCCGCCGACCTTCGACACAATTGTGGTCCATTCTCAACCATGAGCCAGGGGCGCGGGGTCGGGAGGGCCCGCCTCTGGTGCCCCGATGGGGCCTGTCCACCCCCGCGCTGGGGCCTATCGTCGATCTCTCACCACCAGGGCGACGGGCGCCCCGGGCTCAATCCCGAGCCCCTCGGCGGCATCACCACCCACCTCGGCCACTTCCAGCAGGCCGAAGGAGTCCACGAGCGCCACCAAATCCCCTTCCGCGGCGTCGCCGTAGGTCCCGACGAGGGGAATCACGTGGCCCGCAACCTCCACGCTGCACGGCCGCTCGAGGAGATCCCGGAGCCGCCTGTCGCGCGCGTCGAGGCACGTGATGGCGTTGCCGAAATGGTCGGTGTGAATGACCACTCCTTGGGCACGGCCCGCCGCAAACGAGGGCGCAGTACCTGGGAGCTGAATCGCTTCCGATGGGTCGAGGGAAGCTGTGACCGCGTCCTGGGGCAGCAGCTGGCCGGAGGCTAGCCGAGCGCCAACGGGGGCATACAGATCCCGTCCGTGGAAGGTCCGGCTCGGCGACGGCGAGATCTGATTCTCCGCGTCCAGCACGCCGTAGGCGACGGCGTCCCCGTGCCGGCCGGCGAAGATCGCCGGAAGGATGCCGTTGTCCGGGGCAACGAAGAGCTGGCCGTGGACCGCGGCCACCAGGGAGCGCCGCGTCGTCCCCACGCCGGGGTCCACCACGATGACGTGCACCGTGCCCGCCGGGAACGACTCCCAAGCGGATCGCATGTGGAACGAGGCCCCGAGGACGTCCTGGGCACGGATGGTGTGCACAAGGTCCACGATCGCCAGACCGCGGGCGATGCCGTAGGCCACGCCGTGCATGATCCCGACGTATCCGTCGTCGAGACCAAAATCGGTCGTGAGCGACAGGATCCCTGCCGGCTCGAAGGTCGCGCCGAAGCTGCCTCCCCCCATGGCGAGTCAGCGGGTGCGGGTGCCGAGGGCACCCAGGACCGCGAGCTGGAGCGCGGGGAGTTCGGCGCCGTTCGTGGTTCCGAGCTCACGCTGTAGCCGGCGAACAGCATCCATCCCGCCGAATTCACCGATGGCGTACCCCACGCGGCGCACATCCTCGTCGGTGGCTCCAGGGGGCGGGGCCGTGACCCATTGGATGAGCGTGCGAATCCCGTAGGACTCCGCCACGACGCCGGCCGCGAGGACCGACTGATTCCATGGCAGGCGCCACACGGCGGCGCGCAGGAGCGGCTCGGGGGCCCGGTGCCCGTTGCGGGCCAGGGCCGCAGCCAACTCGAGGTTCATGTCCGGGGCCTGCTCCCGTGGGAAGAGTCGCGCAAGCAGGCGGACGTCGCGGCTTGACGGCTTCTTGCCGAGGGCTTGGGCACCGCGGAAGGCTTGGGGAGTGAGCGGGTTGAGGAGCGGCAGCTCGGCGCGCAGCTCGGCCGTATCGATCGAGTATCCGTTGATCAGCAACACGCTGTCCGCGGAGGCCCGGTCCACGCCGGAAAGGCGGGGTGCGAGCTCGTCAATGAACGCGAGCACGTCCTCATCGGGTGCGGCTCTCGCGAGGACCTCAAAGAGGAACGTGGCGAGATACTGCGGTCGGTCTTCGGGCTCCCGCGCCAGGAGGTCCACGGCAGCTTGAACCCCCTGGGGGCTGCCCATGCGAATCAGGGCGCCGATCGCGTTGGCGGCGGCCCATGAGTCCTCGTCGGACATCTGCTTTCGCAACCGACCGAGGAAGTCAGTGATCTCGCCGGCCCCTGCCGCGTAGGCGGCATCCGCGCGGGCCGACGCGTCCTTGCTGTCGAACGCTTCGATCAGGATGTCCTCAAAGCGGCTGTCCCGGCGATAGAGCAGACCAGCGGCCACGGCCCGGATCGACGGAAAGTCAAACTCGAGGGCTTGGGTCAAGGAACGCGGGAAGAACGGATCCAGCTCTTCGTGCAGGATCGTTGTCACGAGCCAGCGCCATTCCTTGCGGTCCTGGGGTCGCCAGACGCCCGACTCGATGAGCATCTCCACCTCGGCGGGCATGAACTCGACCGCCGTGTCGATGCGCTTCAGCCCCTCCCCCTCCAGGAGGATCTCCAGCAGGTGGTCCTTGGCGCCCTCGAGGTTCACTTCCTGCACGAGACGCAGGGTCAAAGCCTCGAGGAAGAGGTCGTTTCGGCTGAGCTCGTCGATCAACGTCGAACTCCAGATCTTGCCGTCG
Organism: uncultured bacterium; assembly: GCA_913058555.1. Lineage (GTDB taxonomy): Bacteria > Planctomycetota > UBA1135 > UBA1135 > Saltatorellus. Next base: position 6,558 of record CAJXRJ010000127.1, on the reverse strand, counting down.
ATGACCCCGTAGTTCCGGGCGGCGTCCCAGTGGAGGCGGTAGAAGCGTTGGAAGGCCGCCGGCACCGCCGCGCGCGAGGGGTCCACTCGGTGGGCCAGGATTTGCTGGGCGCTCGCGGCGAGGGGACCGCCCCCGGCGGCGCGCTCGGCCACCGCTTGGCGGGCGGACGTTTCGCCAATGCGGGCCAGGGCGACCATCGCCGCTTCCGCCACGGATTCCTCAGGATCCCGAGTGAGGCGGATCAGAAGCTCCATGCCGTCGCCGATTCGCGACGAGCCAAGCTCGCCGAGTCCGTAGGCCGCGGCGGCGCGCTCTGCGGGGAGCCGATCGGGGAGCGTCTCCTCCATCAGGACCTCGCGTCCCTTGAGGGACCCGGAGGCGCCCAAGGCCACGAGGGCAGAGGATCGTCCGTAGTCGCCGGGCTCCAGGGACTGAAGGTCCTGGCGCGCTCGGCCCGCCGTCTGGCGGTCAAACCCGACCCGGGCGTCCCGCGCGACCCAGTCCGCGTTGTCTTTGATCTCGGCGTTCTGCGGGCGTTGGCCCGACGCATCGGGCGCCGCCGCCGCAGCCACGAGAAAAAGACAACCGAGGGCCCGGGGAAGGCGGAGACGAAGCAATGGGAAGTCGAGGCTCATGATCGGAGGTCCACAGGGGTCCGAAGAGCGTATCGGCTATACCGGCTCTAGCCCCAAGGTGAATCACCCCCAACATAGGCCGGAGCGGAGAAGAGGGGCTGCGGGGGCAGTGCCCGGCCCCCCCCTCTCCGTCCGCCGTTCTCAGGGGCCCCACTTCTGGGGACCCGGTTTGGGGACCCGTCCCCTACGCCTCAGGCTGGCCGAGCATCGCCACGATCTCATTGCGCTTGGCGTCGCGGGTCTCGGCGCGCTTGGCTTCGAGGTTCAGGCGCAGCAAGGGCTCCGTGTTCGACATGCGAACGTTGAACCACCACCAGTCGTCCGAGGACAGGTCGCCGTACTCGACGGTGATTCCGTCCAGTTCGTCCTGGCGGCCATCGTGGTACTTCGCCCGGAGCTCAGCGATCGCAGCCTCTTTGTCCTCGACCTCGAAATTGATTTCGCCCGTGGCGTGGTAGCGCCGCAGGTTCTCCACCAGGGAGGACAGCGGGCGGCCCTTGTTTTCGTCGCGGGCGACCAGGTTCAACGCCGAAACCATGGCGAGCACGCCCGAGTCGCAGACGAAGTTGTCCCGGAAGTAAAAGTGCCCCGAGAGCTCGCCGGCGAAGACCGCGCCATGGTCGCGCATGGTCCTTTTGATGAAGCTATGGCCCACCCGGTCACGGAGAGCCTTCCCACCGAGGCGCTCGATCTCTTCCTTGACGACCCAAGAGGACCGCAGGTCGTAGACGATCGTGCCGCCGGGCTCCCGGCCGAGGAAGTCCGCCGCGAGGAGCGCGGTCATGAGATCTGCCGGGACCGTGCGACCCTTTTCGTCCACGAAACAGCAGCGGTCGGCATCTCCGTCGAATCCCACGCCAAGCTCGGCGCCCTTGGACTTCACGAGCTCCCGCACGTCATCGAGGTTCTCTTCCTTGATGGGGTTGGCCTCGTGGTTCGGGAACGTGCCGTCGGGCTCCATGAAGATCGAGTCGACCTTCAGCTTGGGAAGGCCCGGGAGGACGTAAGGCAGCGTGTGGCCGGCCATGCCGTTGGCCGCGTCGATCGCCAGGGACACGTTGTTCTCCATGTCGACAAAGGACTGAACGTGGGCCGCGTAGGCCGCCGTCAGGTCCAGCTCTTCAAGGGAACCACGCTCCCCCACCACGCCGGGATAGGGCTCCGCGCACATCTTTTCGATGTCCCCGATGCCGTTGACCTTCGAAATGGGCGTCGCGCCGCGACCGCAAAGCTTCATGCCGTTGTACTCGCCGCCGTTGTGGCTGGCGGTCACGCAAAGGCCGCCGTCGACGTCCTGGCTACCGATCGCGAAGTAAGTCATCGGCGTCGAGGCGAGGCCGATCGAGACGACGTTCGCGCCCGCGTCCCTCATCCCGTCGATCACCGCGCCGGCGATCTTGGGCGAGTGCACCCGCATGTCCTGTCCCACGAGCAAACGCTTGCCCTCGATCCTACGGGCGAAGGCGTGGCCAATCTTCCTGGCCAGGTCCTCGTCAAGTTCGGAGGGCACCACGCCCCGGATGTCGTAGGCCTTGAAGATTCCCATGTCGGATTCGTGTGGAGTCGGTTGGAGGGTGTGGGACCGGAGCTTGGGGAGCTCTGGCCAAGGGGCACGTGCCTGTCGGCCGCCCCGCGGATCACGGGGAGGGGCACGAAACAGGGGGCGCGCAGGTTACATCCTGCGCGCCCCCTGTGGGGTTAGCTGGGTGCCCGTCCGTCTCGACAGGGCCCACCTTGAAACTGAAAGGGGCTACTTGCCCGCCAAGAAGTCATCCCCTGAGCGGGACCACCACGTGCTCCACTGGGAGATCTTGCGCTTGCGATCGGCCTCCCGGGCGTCGGGCTCGTAGCCGAAGCTTTGGCCCGTGATGTTCCTCAGCGCGATCAGCGCGGCCTCGCGCACGGTGATCGTCTCGTCGCTCAGGCACTTGATCAACGACGGCACCGCGAGTTTCGCGCCGAGCCCGTCGAGCGCCTGGGCCGCCACCATCCGCACAAAAACGTCCTCGTCTTCGAGCAGCGGGATGAGGTGCGGGATGACCCCTTGATCCCGGGTCTCGCCCAGCTCGTAGGCCGCGTCCAGGCGCTCGGCGGCGTCGGCGCTGGTCAGCTGGGGCAGGAGGGCTTCCCACGCGGGGGCCGCGCCTGGATCGGGGGTGCCGGCGGCCCCTGGGGGCACGAGGCCTGCGGCCACCAGGGCCCCAGCTTCGCGGATCTTCTCCTCGAGCTCGATGATGCGATCCCCATGGAACTGCACGACGTTGTCGAGCTTGGCGATGAGCTGCTGATCCATTTTGCGGTCTTCTTCGAGGCCCGACTTCGCCTGGTCGACGAGCAGCCGTACCGCCTCGAGGCTCATGCGAATCTCGCTTTCCCGGGCGGCCTGGTTGGCGAGCTGGACCTCCAGCTGCTGAATTCGGCGCTCGGCCACCGCAGCCTGCTCCTTCGCGGCGGAGATGCCGCGCTCGGACGCTTGATCGATCGCCCCCATCAACGGTGCCAGGGCCGTCTCGCGCTCGCTCCGGAGGGAGCTCGTCGCCGACCGGACCTCGCCCCGGAGAGAGCCCGACTCAGACTGAATGCCGTCGAGGCGCTCGAGCACCAGCACCCCGCCCACGCCGACCGCCGCCAACGCCGCGGTGCCGAGCATCAGCCCGAGGATGCCTGGCCAGGCACGGGTGCCCCCGGCCCGATCCCCGACAGAGTCAAACTGCCCCCCGGGGGCCATGGCCACCGACCGGGGGTCCATGCGAGCCGTTTCAGGCGGGCGTTTCGCCGCGGCGGCCAGGCCACTGCGGGCGGGCGGCGCCATCGTCTGGGTGGGAACCCCGGCACCCGCTGAACCCGAATAGGGCGCAGCGTCATCGTTGCCGTGCCCGCCCATCGCGACGTCACAGCGGGCACAGACCACCCGGCCCTTACGCCGAAAGGCCTTGCCGAGCGCGAAGTCGGAAGCCGGAACGGATTCGTTGCAGAGGTCGCAGAAATGAATGTCCATAGAAGGTCCGGTGAGCAGAAGTCGGTCCAGAACGGGCTGGGGCGGACGGAGGCCGATCTCCTAGACCGACACTACCCCGCCTGCGCCGAATGGTCACGGAATCCTCCTGCCACTCCATGCGGAGTCCACGGCAAGGTCCACACAGCGCCTCCCGGTCCGGTACATTCTGGTCCATGGACAGCCTCCAGCTCCCCCCCGACTGCGCCGATGCGATGGATCGCATGGGAGAGGAGTACCTGGCCTCGATTTACGGTATCGCAGCAAAGCGCCACCCGGACAACGTGGCGGTGCTCGCGGAGCTTGGCCACGTCTACACGAGGCTGGGCCGCTACGAGGAAGGCCTTGAGGTGGATCAGCGGCTCGTGGCGTTCGCCCCGGAAGACCCGACCGTGCGGTACAACCTCGCGTGCTCCCAGTCGCTTCTTGGGCAGGTGGACGAATCCCTGGCCACCCTCGCCTGCGCCCTGGAGCTCGGCTACGACGACGTAGAGTTCATGCGTGCCGACGACGACCTTCTGAACCTTCGGGCCGACCCGCGCTTCGAAGAGCTCTTGCGCCTGTACGAGTGAAACCGCCCATCGGGCCGCGCCGCCCTCGCGAGTAGCGAGCAAGGATCAGTCCTTGCGATCGACTTCGGCCCCGTAGCCGATCGCGCGCAAGTCAGCGGCAGCCTTCTCCGTGAGCCCGCCGCTCTCCGCGGCCGCCCCAGGATCGAAGAACCCGGCCACCTCCTTCTGGGCATCGATGGCGAGGGCGCCACCGAGCCTCTCGACTTCCTCGAAGCTGATCTTGTCTTCCCGAAGGCCCTTGGGGTCCTCCTTGAGATCGACCGCAGCCCGGAGCCGACCGGTGTTCGCATAGCGCACCTTGGTGTAGCCGCGGTACGCGGCGTTGCGGCCGCTCCATTGCGCGTGCACGATGCGGTCCTCTGGGATCGCTCGATAAAGCGAGTGGCCCTCGAACGGGATGTTCGCGGGCATGTCGAGCACATCGAGCACCGTCGGGACGATGTCGACATGGGAGACAAGGTCCTGGCGCCGGCCCAGCCAATCTTTCTCCGTTAGGCCACGCTCACGCTTCAGCCATTCGCGGGCGCCGGGGGTGGCGTGCACGATCAAGGGCACTTTCAGCCCTTCCTCAAAGAAGGCGCCGTGGCCCCCAAAGTGATGCTCCCTCAGGGCGAGCCCCTCACCATGATCGGAGGTGATGATGATGATCGCGTTGTCGAGCAGTCCCTTCTCGGTCCACTCGGCGAACCAAGCCGCGAGTTTGTCGTCCACGTAGCGCACACCGCCGTCGTAGAGCGCGCCGACGGCCTGGACCATGTCCGGCGTGAAACCGACGGCGGCAATGTTGAGGGCTTGCTTGGCGTCGATGCCCTTGAGCTTCGCCCGCGCCTCTGGGTCGAACATCGACTCGTAGGGCTCCGGCACCTCGTAGATCACCGAATCGGCCCGCTCCACGGAGTCGGAGTGAATGTCGAACAGGTGAATGAACAGGAAGTACCAAGCGGAGTAGACGTCCTTCGTCAGGACGTTGATGGCTCCCTTCGCATCCTCGACGTTGACCGCGGGCACGTATTGGTCAAACCCACGCTCGAACCCAAATCGCGCGTCAAGCCACCCGGGGAAGTGCACGCCGCGCGTCTCCATGCCGTGCTCCGAAAGGCGCTCTGCAAGGGTTGGAATAGCGGGTGAAATGGCCGCTGACTTCGACCAGACCTGATGCTGAGACGGATACAGCCCCGTGAGCATCGTCGCATGGGAGATCAGCGTCCACGATGCCGTCGAGTACGCGCGATCGAACACGAGGCTGTCGGCCGCGAGTTTCGCGAGGAACGGCGTGGTCTCGCGGTCGTAGCCGTGGAACGAGCAGCGATCCTGCCGGAGCGTGTCCAGCGAGATCAGGATGATGTCGGGCGGGAAGAGCTCTTCGCCGCCGCATCCAGCGACGCCACCAAGGAGCGACGCGGCTGCGAGCAGGGACACGGACCCGGTGGCGAATCGTCGATTCATGACCCCATACGATGCGGATTTCTGATCCTGCGCGCTCAGTTTGCACTCCGGGAATTCGGTGAATCCCAGGGGTGTGCACCTGACTGCGACTGATTGGACCCAGGCCTGGGCAGGCTCAGGCCCTGAAGAACTCAGTCCTGAAGGAGCGGATCGCTCGACTGGGCCGCATACCACGCGCGCCAAGCCTGAACGGACGCCGCGCGCGCTTCCGGATCGCCACCGGCATCAAATCCGATTCCGGTGCGCGTCGCGCGCTCGAGGGCGAGATGGGCCACCGCGCGCTTTTTGAGGTTGTCTTCCTCCATGCCGTCGATCAGCACGGGAATGCTCGACGTCTCCCCCATGGCCAGCAAAGCGCGGTGGTAACCGAGATGCAAATTGGCGTTGTCGGGGGACGGCGCGGGAACGTCCCGCAGGAAGTAGGGCAAGAGACGGTCATCGCCACGCGCTCCGATGACGCTCATGGCAAATTCCTGGGCGCCCGAATGGGACCCCGCGGCCATCTCGATGAGCTTCGGATACGCGAGCTCGCCTTGATTCTGGAACCACTCGAAGAGGCGTACGAATTCATCAGAGCTACGAATGCCCTGGACCTCGTAGGACTTGACGCTAATGCGAGTGGCAATGTCCGAGGCCGGCTGGATGAGCTCCGGGAGTTGATCTTGGCCGCTGGGGGCATCTGCCCCGCCAAGGCCTTCAGTGGAAACCGAGGCCTTCGTGCTGGAGCAAGCCGCGGCGCCGAGGCCTAGGACGGCCCAGGCCAGGGGAGCGACCCATCGGTGCGAGAACGGCGTGGAGAAGGAGGTGTCAGACATGGGTCGATTGGGAGGGCCTTTTCGGAGAGCACGGGCGGGGTCTCCTGGGGCTGTCTCTTATACACATCTGACGCTGCCGACGATATGCAGTGTGT
>CAJXRJ010000126.1 GCA_913058555.1 uncultured bacterium | reverse complement strand
CGCGTCAACAACGAGGATCAGCCGCAGGTTCGTATCTGCTTCGAACTCCTTGACGAAGAACTTGTCGGTGCGTCCGTACGCGCGCCAATCCAATCGGCGCAGGTCGTCGCCGGGGACGTAGGCCCGATACTCGGCGAACTCCACGCTGGAGCCGCGGTGAGGGCTTCGATGCTTGCCCGAGACCGAGCCGATCATCGCCCGCCGTGCGTTCAACGGCAGATGCCCGACGCGCGCGATGATCGCGCGGTCGACGAGGGTCTCGCCGCTACCATTCGGTGTTGCCACGTAGGTGTCTCGCTTACTCGACCGGTCCGAACTCGTCGATCAAGCGGCGCACGATGAGCTTGGGCGTTTGGCCCTCGGCCTCGGCGCTGAAGGTGGTGACGATGCGGTGCCCAAGCACCGGCGCGGCCACCGCCTGCATGTCTTCGATGCGGACCATGTAGGAACCCAGCATCGCGGCCCGCGCCTTGGCGCCGAGCACGAGGGACTGCACAGCCCGGGGACCGGCGCCCCATGCGATGAGCGGCTTGATCCAAGCGGGGGCTTCGGGTTCGGCAGGACGCGTGCGGCGAACGAGCTGCACGGCGTAGCTGTAGACGTGGTCCGGCACGGGGATCCGCCTCACGAGCCTTTGCATCTCCATGATGCGGTCGCGGTCGAGGATCTGTTCGAGGGGCGGCGGCTCTTCGCCGGTGGTGAGCCGGGCGATCTGAACCTCTTCTTGTTCGCTCGGGTACTCGACCTCGATCAAGAACATGAAGCGGTCGAGCTGGGCTTCGGGCAGCGGATAGGTGCCCTCCTGCTCGACGGGGTTCTGGGTCGCAAGCACGAAGAAGGGCTCGGGGAGGTCGAAGGACTTGCCGAGGACCGTGATGCGTCGCTCCTGCATGGCCTCGAGCATCGCCGCCTGGGTCTTGGCCGGCGCACGGTTGATCTCGTCGGCAAGGACGATGCCCGCAAAGACGGGGCCTTTCACGAACTCGAAGGAACGGCCGCCGGACTCGTTTTCCTGGAGGATGTCCGTGCCGGTGATGTCCATGGGCATCAGGTCCGGAGTGAACTGAATCCGGCTGAAGTCCAGCCGCAGGGTCTCGGAAAGCTTGCGCACGAGGAGCGTCTTGGCAAGGCCTGGCACCCCCATGAGTAGCGCGTGCCCGCGGGCGAGCAGGCAAGTCAGCAGCCTGTCGACCACCTCGGTTTGACCAATGACGGCCTTCGAGAGTTCAGCGCGCACGTCGGCCAGGGCGCTGGACAGGTCGGCAACGGCCCGCACATCGGCGGCGTCGAGATCGGCGTCAGTGGTAGACGCGGAAGAAGGACTCATAGACGCGGGAAGAAAGAGGCAGCGAATGGGCGGACGGGCGAATAACCGAGCCACCAAGGGTAGGTCACGGATCTTTTTCCAGGGGGTCGAAGCGATGCCCCGGGCAATCCGTGTGCGTGGACGGGGAGCAGTGTGCCGCAAACTTCCGGGCGAATGGCGACGGCTTTCGTTCGAAGCCCGTTCAGTGACACCTGAGCGATGCAACTGAGCTGCAGAACTGACTTGGCTCTTACGCCATCGAGAACTGCACCGAATTGATAAGGCTTGGGGTCGTCCTCAAGGGGGCCTCCGAGCCCTTCTGATCCCCCCACCCATGGACCTGATCCGAATTGTCTACGTGAGCTCTGCCAGTCGATCCATGGGGGATGACGGGGTGCAGGCCATCGTCGATCGTGCGCAGGTGTCGAATCGCGCCAGGGGCATCACCGGGATGCTGCTCTACCACAATGGGTGCATCATCCAGGCGCTCGAGGGACCCGCTGAGGCCGTCAACCTTGTGTTTGGGGTCATCGAGCTCGACAAACGACATGTGGGGGGTGATTCGCCTGCTGCGCGAGCCCATCGAGGAGCGCGAATTCGCGGATTGGGACATGGGCTGTATCCACAGCTCCGAGCTCCGCCGCGACTACGCCGAGGGGCTAGAGGTGGGCCCCGAGTCGGGGCGTAAGGCCCATGCCCTCCTGCGGGGTTTCGCTTCGAGGGCTCGCTAGGGCCAAGGGGCCGATTCCGTCATTGGGGCCGGCGCAGGCAGAGCGCAGCGACGACAAGGGGGATCGCTAGCCCGGCGCAAAGCCACAGGGAAGCGCCCATTCCCCCCAGCGGGCCGCCGGCAGCGCTGAGTAGAAAGGGTCCGGCGGCGGATCCCGCCACGGCCGCTGTTCCCGAGGCGCCCCGGATCGCCCCGTGGTGCGCTCGCCCGAAGAAGCGAGCCAGCGTGGGGGCTGAAACCGCACCGCCAAGGCCATGGCCGAGCCCCATCACGCCCATGGCGGTATGGGCGAGAGTCACCGAATCTGCCATGGACATGAGGCCAGCTCCGGTGCCGATAAGCGCCATGGCAAGGGCAAGAAGCTTGGACGGGTGAAGCCGATCCACAAGCAGTCCACCGAAGAGGGTCGAAGCCAGCCCGAGGCCCGCAAAGGACACAAACGTGCTCGCCGCGGCGGCTTCGGAGAGGCCCGGCCCTTCTGGAAAATCGCCCCGCAGAATGGCTTGGAGGTGGAAATGGACGGCGGTCAGGACAGTGGCGGTGTAGGCCGTGCAGCCCAGAAGCGTCCAGAACGAGGTCGTCCGCCGGGCCTCGACCAAGTTGAACTGTCGACCGACCGGGGGCACCGGCACGGACGACCCTGGGCCGCTCGGTGGGCGCTTCACTGCCTGATGCTCCTGGCGATTTAGGTCACTATCCAGGAGCCCATACGCCGCGAAGAGTCCGATCGACGCGGCGCCGCACCCCAGAACCCAGGCTGCGGACCGCCAGCCGAAGGCGTGGATCGAGAGAACCGCGATCTGCGGGGTCGTCGCGATAGCCGCAGAGACCGTGGCCCCCCGCAGGCCCTCGACCGCTCCGAGGTTCTTCTCGAACCTCAGCGCCAGGGCATGACTCGAGGCCAGCGTCAATGTGCCCTGCCCGAAGAAACGCAGGCCGAAGAAGGCGAACGTCAGCGCGAGGATGCCCTGGACCATGGAAAGCCCGATCGCGCTCAGGGCCAAGCCCACAGAGGCCACCGCGATCATGTGACGGGGCCCAATGCGGTCCGCGAGGCGGCCGGCATGGGTGAGGCACGCGGCTGATAGCAGCGTTCCCGCGAGGTAGGCCCCCGCGAGCTCGGTGGAGTCCAGGTCGAGGCTCTTGCCCAAGGATTCGTTGAACCCCGAGAGGCAAAACGTCTGGCCCGGGGACGTCGCAAACATCGCGAGAAGGGCCCCAAGGACGGCGCGGCGCGGCCGGGTGCTGCTCATGGCGCGCAAGTGTGCGACCCGCTCTCTCGAATCGGGTCAATCGCTCGCTCGATTTGGACCATTTGGCCTTTTGGGTGAGGCAACGATTCCAGACCGATGGGAAAGCAGGTCGAAAGACCGGGTGTCCAGCTAGGTAGGCGACCGCTCGATCGAGCGACGACCTCCGCCGCACCCCATTCAGAAACCGCTTCCCCAGCATGAAACCCGCACTCTCTCAGATCAGTCGTCGCCGCGCCCGCAAGGGAGGCTTCTCACTCGTCGAACTCGTGATCACCATGACGATCATGACGATCCTCGTAGGCGTCGTCTCGATGCGTGCCAACGGCATGACCGACAAAGCGCGGGCCGCGAAGATCGTGAGCACGGTCGAAGGTCTGCGTACGCCGGTGATGATGTACCACCAGGACACGAACCAGCTTCCCTACGAGTACTCGGGCTACCAGGGCGGCACATACCACCGCCTGTCCCTGGACCCGGGCGTCGCCAACTGGGATGGGCCGTACATCGAAACGCCGATCAGCCGCTCCTGGAACCCCACGGGCGAGCTCATCCACATGTACAACCAGGCGATTCCGAGCTACTCGGGCAACAACGGGTTCGACATCGATGGGGACGGAACCCAGGACGTCGACCAGTACGACGCCACGACTCTCGTCATCTGGGGCATCGAAGAGGGCGTTGCTGAGAAGGTCGACCGAGCCTTCGACTCCAACCTCGGCGGCACTTGGACGGACGCTGGGCGAGTCGAATACACCGCTGCGAGCCGCCGCATGAACATCATGATCTACAACCGATAGGTCTGGCGACTCGATCGAGGAAAGGCCGGCTCCCCCAGGGGAGCCGGCCTTTTTTCGTGAGTTCAGCCCCCAGGGGTGCCGCTGCCAGGATCGCTCCTCTTTGTGTCCTGCTCTGGGGATAGGTGCCCAGGGGAACGGGCCGAGTCCTCCCCTCCAGGGGCCTGCGCGCGTACGATCCCGCCCATGCCGCGCCACGCCGCCTATCTGGCCCTCCGAACGCCGAACGCCAAACCGCTCCTCGCCGTAGATCACGTCGCCCGTGAGCGAAACCTGGACGAGCGAGACACTGCGCTCGTAAGGCGCCTCGTCGGCATGGAGATCCGCCGTAGGGCGACCCTGCGTGCCATTGTGGCGGCCTTCACCCACCACAAGCCGAAAACCGAGCTCGCGACGTTCCTGCGACTCGGCATCGCACAGATCCTCTACTTCGACAAGGTTCCCCCCCACGCGGCCGTGTCAGAGACCGTGAGGGCCAGCGCCGATTTCCTGGGACTCTCCAAGGGACGCATCGTGAACGGAGTCCTGCGGACGGTGCTTCGGTCCGTGCTGCCCGGCTCGAGCGGCGATCCCACCCGGGACATCGTCAGCGCCAACGTGCACTTCGACGGTCCGGTCTTCCGCGATCCGGAGCTGCATCCGCACCTCTGGGCCGAGGATGCTCTCTCGATCCCTGGCGCCTTGCACAAGCGTTGGGTCCAGCGCTACGGCGAGGACGAAGCGCGGGCCCTCGCCATGCTCGCCCTCGAAGAATCCCCGGTCTCGATGCGCGTGCGCGGCGACAGAGAGGCGGTGCAGACGGAGCTTCGCGACTTGGACGTGGAGTCGTTCCACGGCGCGCACCCGGCGATCTTGGTCGCCGCTTCGGAACACGTCGGCGCCGTCGTGCGATCGGCTCCGTTTGTCGAGGGCCGCATCACCGTTCAAGGTGAGCACGCCGCCCGCGCAGCAGGCATGGTAGGCGACGTCAAAGGCAAGACCGTGCTTGACATGTGCGCAGCCCCCGGCGGGAAGAGTGCGGCGATCGCCGACGGGGCACCGTCGGTCCTGGTGTCCATCGACCTCTCCGCTCGCAGACTGTCCCGCGCGTACTCCACATTCGATCGACTTCGTCTGGGCGCGCCGATGTTGGCCGCCATGGATGGAACCTCCGGCCTCTCAGAGACGATCCGTTTCGACGCGGTGTTCATCGACGCACCGTGCAGCAACACCGGCGTCCTTGCCCAGCGCCCGGCCGCGCGTTGGCGCTACGGTCCGAAGACCCAGAAGGAGCTCGGAGCCCTTCAACTGGAGCTCCTTCGTGCGGGCGCTTCGAAGGTCGCCGGCGGCGGTGTCCTCGTACATTCCACATGTAGTCTCGAGCCCGAGGAGAACGAGCAGGTCGTGAAAGCGTTCCTCGGTCAGGCCCCCGGGTGGTCCCTCGAAGAAGAGATTCGTACGCTGCCGCGTCCCCTCGAGGGGGGTGGCCCCGTAGACGGTGGGTACGCTGCCCGCCTCCGCGCGCCCCGATAGAACAACCCCTTGAGCCCGGGCCCTCGATATCCCCACCGTTTCCACAAAGACCATGGCCTCACGAAACAACCCGCCTGCTTCCGCCGCCCCGAGCATGGGCCCCGTCATTCTGATCGTTGGCTTGATCGCCGCGATTGGAGGCGCGCTGATCATCATGAACAGCGCCAAGAAGAAAGAGGAGCAGCAGGAGGGCGCCCCCGCACAGCAAAACGCGCCGAGCGGCCCCAGCCCCTTCGACGATGTGAGTCTCAACGTGCCCGGGTCAGGCCGTGCAAAGATGGTGGATATCTCTCCGCCGGGGCTGATGGAGACCGCGACGTTCATGAAGGCGGAAGCCTTCGCCAATGAGGGCATTGCCCTCATGAAGGCGGCCATCGAAGCGGACAAAGGCGGTGATCAAGAGACCTATCGCGCAAAAGGCCTTGCCGCAAAAGCCAAGCTCATCCTCTCCATGGAAGAGAGCACGGACTGGTGGATGGACTTGAACGAGAAGTACCCCAACGACATCCAGGTCAAGAAGATCGCACGGGTGCGCGAGAAGTGGAGCAAGGCCCTCGGCAAAGTGCGGAAGATCAAGTGACCCGTCGCGCGCTCGTCACAGGGGCCTCATCGGGCATCGGAGAAGCCGTCGCGCGGGCATTGAGCGCGGTAGGCTACCGCGTTGCGCTCCTCGCCCGCCGCCAGGACCGCCTGGACCGATTGTGCGCGGAGCTCCCGAAAGTCGAGGGCGGTGATCATCTCGTACTGCCGTGTGACCTGACGGACTTCGACGCCATCGAAAGGGCCACCGCAACCCTGGCCAAGGAGTTCGGCGGGCTCGACCTACTCGTCAACAACGCGGGCATCGGGTACCGCGCCAAGGTGTCGGACCTTGATCCCGCCAACCTTCGGAGGGTCTTCGACACGAACGTCTTTGGGCTCTTGCTGACGTGCAAGGCAGCGCTGCCGCTCTTGAAGAGCGGAGACCGACCCGTGGTGGTCAACGTCTCGAGCGTCGTGGGTCGCAGAGGGATCCCAGGACAGGCCGGTTACAGCGCGAGCAAAGCCGCGGTGTGTTCCATCGGAGAGGCCCTCCGCATCGAATGGGCCGAGCATGACATTGCGGTTGCGACCCTGAATCCAGCGCTCACGGCGACGGGATTCTTCCAGGCCCAGGCAAATCCCGAAGCCCTCCCCGACCCGAGCCTCGAGACCGCCGCCGCCGCGGGGGACGTCGCACAAGAGGTCCTGGCCCTGGACCGCAAACCTCGCCCGGAAAGATCCCTGCGCTGGAAGTGGCGCCTCCTCGGCATTCTCTCGATCCTGACGCCGCGGCTCGCGGACAAGACGCTGGTACGGCGTCTGGGCGGTGAGTGGCAGGTGCCCAAAAGATAGAGCGTCCCGGCTGGCATGCCTTGGACGCTATCAGCCCACCTTCTGGTGGCTTGGGTTGCTGGCGAATCAGCCAGCGTCCCGTTGGTCTGGGTTGAACTCAGGCATAGGCGGTAGGGCCTCGAGGCTGCCGTCGTCGTTTTGTCCGGCATCCGTTTCCGGAACGACGTCCACGTCGAGATCATCCGCGGGAAGGGCTTCAATCGCGCCAAGGTCCAAGGACGACACGTCCAAGCCACCCACGTCGAGGGCGTTTTCATCGAGCGAGGGAAGGGCATCCTCCACCGCCGCTGCGCTGAACATCGGGTCGTCGAGGACACCGAGGCCTTCTCCAGCGGCCCCATCGTTCCCGGAGGCCACCTGGGCGTCCGCGGCGTCGAACATCGACTCCCAGCCGCCTTCCACTTCGGGGGCCGGAGCCAGGGTCATGTTGTCGCTGATCCAGCGCCGATTCGATTCGACGGTTCCCACGAGGGGAATCACGACGCAGTCGGTCATCGCCGAGATATGCGCGAGGACTTCCGCCGGCACGAGGGCGGGCATCGCCACCGTCAGAACCTGCCCAAAGATGTCCACGGGCACGATCTGATGCGTATGGAAGAGTTTGACGTCGATCTCTTCCATCGCCTCAGGGTTCGGCGTGATGAGATCCACGGGCAAGAATGGGAGCTGGAAGGTCTCGCACACGACCTTCGACAGATCCCAGTCGGACACGAGGTTGGACGTGACAAGAGCCTCACAGAACGGCATACCGCCGTCCTGGCTGAGCTGCAGGAGCTCGCGGATCGCGTCGAGTCCTGCAAGGCCACGCTCGTGCAGAACCTCTGCAAGGCGGCCGTAGTCGAGTCGCTGGGTGTACTTCAAGGGTGAGGGGGTCAACGGGGGGCAGCCGACCGCCTCATTCATCGACACCTCGACTCAGCACCTTGAACAGATCGCAGGCTGGTGGGTCCCGCAATAGAACACGGCGCCCGCCAGGTCCATGGGATCTGGCGAGCGCCGCATCACGAAATCGAGCCGAATCGCGGGTCTAGATGTCCAGATTGGTGATTTCGAGGGCGTGTTGCTCGATGTACTCGCGGCGCGCCTCGACGCCCTCACTCATGAGAATGGTGAAGATCTCGTCAGCACCAATCGCATCGTCGAGGGTCACCTGGAAGAGAAGGCGGGTATCCGGGTCCATGGTGGACTCCCAGAGCTGATCCGCGTTCATCTCGCCCAGACCCTTGTAGCGCTGGATGTCGACGTCCGACTGCACGCCCTTCTGGACCTCTTGGGCAAGGGCCATGAGGTTCGTGCACTCCACCTCGCCTCCCTTGGCCGTCTTGACGAGGAAGTCGCCGCCGCCCTGGAAGACCAGGCCTGATTCGGCGATGGCGCCAAGGAGGGCCTCGATCTCATCCTTCTGACGCAGCACCGTCGCAAGGCCCTGGGCATTCTGGCGAAGGACATCGCTTTCTGGCCCCCGGTAGATCTTGAAGTCCTCGTTGCCCAGGGACTGGAGGTCGAACCAGTTATCGAGCTCCTCCTTGGTTTCGAAGAACTCCTCGGTGATGCCGACCTGTCCGTGGAAGGCCCGCAGCTGCGTGCCGTCCCAGCGCTCGAGGAACTCGGGGAACGTGATCTCGCTCCATGCGGGAACGGCTCCATCCACGGCGTTCTGCAGCTCCTGGAGCTGGTCGAGCAGGATCTTGAGCTCGGTACCCGTCCACTCTCGCTTCGCGCCACGGTCCTCGACGGTGATCTGACTTACGCCCCGCTCGAGGAGGGCCCGGCGCAGGCTCGGGTCATCGATGATGTACTGGCTCTTCTTCGCGATGGTCAGCTTGTAGAGCGGCGGCTGGGCGATGTAGAGGTTGCCTTGCTCGATGATCTCCGGCATCTGACGGAAGAAGAACGTGAGCAGCAGCGTGCGGATGTGGGACCCGTCCACATCAGCGTCAGTCATGATGATGACCTTGCCGTAGCGCAGTTTTTCGATGTCGAACTCTTGCCCGATGCCGGTGCCGAGCGCCGAGATGATGAGCAGGATCTCCTGGTGCCCGAGCATCTTGTCGAGACGCGCCTTCTCGACGTTCAGGATCTTACCTTTGATGGGCAGGATGGCCTGAATGCGTCGGTCGCGGCCCATTTTGGCGGGGCCACCAGCCGAATCACCCTCGACGATGTACAGCTCAGTTTCGTCGCGATCCTTGCTTTGGCAGTCCGCGAGCTTGCCCGGCAGATTGCCACTGGCGAGGGCGGACTTGCGTCGGACGAGGTCGCGGGCCTTACGGGCAGCGTCCCGTGCGGCCTTGGCGCTGCAGGCCTTGCCGACGATGGCCTTGGCCGGCCCTGGGTTCTCCTCGAGGTAGGAGCCGAACATGTCGTTGACCGCCGCCTCGACGATTCCCTGAACGTCGCGGTTGCCGAGCTTGTCCTTGGTCTGGCCCTCGAATTGGGGATCAGGGACCTTGATGGAAAGGATCGCCGTCAGGCCTTCACGGAAATCATCGCCGCTCGGGAGCTCTTGGTTGTCTTTCACGAGCTTGCCCGAGCGCGCATAGGCACCAAGGGTTCTCGTCAAAGCGCCACGGAGGCCAGCGAGGTGCGTGCCGCCGCCGTGGGTGTTGATGTTGTTGACGAACGTGAAGATGTTTTCTTGGTACGCGTCCGTGTATTGGAGCGCGAGTTCGACCTCGTACTCACCGTTCGGGTCGTCCGGGGCGGGGACCGTCTTCGAGAAGTGAATGACGTCGTCGTGGAGCTTCGTCTTGTTCTTGTTGATGTGGTCGACGAACGTCTTGAGACCTTCGGGGTACTCAAAGACCTCGGAGGCACCGTTGCGCTCGTCCTCCAGCTCGAGGCGAAGGCCCCGGGTGCCCATCAGGTAGGCGGTTTCACGCAGGCGCTTCTCGACAATGTCGTAGTCCACTTCGGTCGTGGAGAAGATCGAAGCATCCGCGGTCCAGGTCACGATCGTGCCTGTCTTGTCCGTGGGGCCAAGCTCCCGAAGGTCGTCGGTCTTGATGCCCTTGGAGAAGGCCATGTCGTACGACTGTCCCTCCTTGTGAACCTCAACGTGTAGGCGCGTCGAAAGCGCGTTCACGCACGAGACACCAACGCCGTGAAGACCACCGGAGACCTTGTAGGCCTGGTCGTCGAACTTGCCGCCGGCGTGGAGCTTGGTGAGCACCACTTCCACGGCGGGTACGCCCTCGGTCGGGTGCATCGTCACCGGGATGCCCCGTCCGTCGTCCTCCACGCGAACGGAACCGTCGGCCTTGAGGGTCACCTTGCACTTCGTCGCGTGGCCAGCCAGGGCTTCATCGACCGAGTTGTCCACGACCTCCCAAATGAGGTGATGCATCCCCCGGGAGTCCGTGTCGCCGATGTACATGGCGGGGCGAACCCGGACGGCCTCGAGACCCTCGAGAACCGTGATGGAGTCCGCGCCGTACGTATCCGGCTTCTTTTCTTTTTTGTCGTCGGTCATGGACGTCGCTTCAGCTTGAAAGTCAGCTTGCGAATGCGCGCCCCTTCGAGGAGCTCATCGCAGCGTGATCGCAGGTCTTCCGAGGCGAAGCCACGGAGTTCGGAAAGGAGGGATGTGGTTTCGACTTCGACGAGGAGCTCGCCGCGCCGGAAGGAGACAGCGCGTGCTTTTTGGGCGAGCTCGGGGCCGGCAGCTTGGTCCCAGGCTTCATAGGCCGGGACTTGTTTCTTGCGGTTCAGGACACCGCTTTCCTTGAGATACTCAGCGAGGGCGTCGCCGAGGGGCATCACAAGGCCCCGTTTGTCTTCTTCAGTGAGCGGCTTGGTGCGGAATCCTCGTCGGGGGCCGGTTCCCCGTCGGGAAGAACCCCCGCGATATGAACTCCGCCTGGAGGAACCCCCACGGGCACCTCCGCCGCGACGGGAAGAAGATCGCTCGGAGGGGGGCAAGGGGATCAGGTGTCGAGGGTGATGGGCATCACGATGTAGATGTGGCTCTCACCGAAGAGGAACTTGCCGGGGCTCGTCTTCTTGCCGAACTCCAGAATGATCATGTCTGGTGAGCCGTGCTTGATGCCGTCGAGGACGTAATCGGGGTTGAAGGCGATGTCGCCCTCTTCACCTTTGAAGCTGACGTCCATGTGGGCGGTGGCTTCGCCCCGGCCTGCGGAGTGACCGTACATCTCGAGCTGTTCGCCTTTGACCCTGAGGCGCACGGCACGGGTCTCATCACCCGAGACGTTCGACACCAGGCGCAGCTTGCGAGTGAAGCTGTCCGAGTCGGCTTCGATTCGGTTGCCACACTCGGCGGGGATCACGGCTTCGTACTGGGGGAAGTCCCCGTCGATGAGGCGGGCGAAGATCTCGGCGTTCTTGGAGCGCAGGCCCACCTGATCTTCACGGACGGCAAACCGGATCTGATCGAGGGGGTCACCGATGACCCGGCAGAAGAGCTGCATGCCCTTTGTCGGCACGATGGCCCGCGCGGGACCCAAACCCTTCATCTCCACTGGAATCGTCGCCATGGAGAGCCTGCGGCCGTCTGTGGCCACAAGGCGCAGGAGGTCGTCCTCGAGCTCGGTCAGGACACCGTGCATGGCGTAGCGTCCTGGTTCTTTGGCCGCAGCGAAAGCCGTGCGGCCCACGAGGCGAGTGAAGTTGCCTCCTTGGATGGCGATCGACCCTGTCTCGTCGAAGCGGGGGACCACGGGGAACTCATCGGCGTCGGCGATCACAAGGTCGCAGGAGTCGGCTCCGCTGGTGATGGTGCACTGGCTGTCCGTCGTGGCGATCGTCACGGTCTCCCCCGAGAGGTCCCTGACGAAGTCAAAGGCTGTGCGGGCGGGCACGACCACCGGGCCGGGTTCGATCACCTGGCACTGGCCGATCTTGAACCGAACGGAGACCTCTTGGTCGGTGCCGACGAGCTCGAGGCTGTCGTCGGTCGCGACCATGCACACGTTCTCGAGGATGGGCTTCGTGCTCTTGGTCGGGATGACGCTGTTGATGACGCTAAGTCCCTCTCGGAGGGCTTCGCGATCGCAGGTGGCCTTCATGGTGTGCGTCTGTGGTTGCTTAGGTGGAAGCGTGTGAGTCCCTCGGGTGTGGCGGCCTTCGGGAGTTGACGAGTCGCTGCGCGATCTGTCGTTGGATGGGGGCAGTTCGTTGCGGTGAGTCCCGGTGGAGTGGGGCGGTGCAGCGACGGACTGGGTGATTGTTCTTCAGTGCCTGGGCTTGGCTGTCGATTCCCAGGTTCCTTCGGAATGTGTGGGGTCCTTCGGGAGTTCATGGTCTCTCCGAAGAGGGAGGACCCTCAGCGGGTGGGCAGCTCGAGGCGAGCCGCCGGGCTGAGTTGTTCAGGGTCTCACTAGGTATTTAATTATCGCAGTAGTAGAGGCCCCCGTCCACCGTGCATATCTCACGGATGCCGTCCCTTTCGCTTTGTTTCACGGGGGTTTGCGTCGGTTCGGGCGTCCTGGACGAATCGAGATGCCCCGTGGGCGGGCCGTGGATAACCATCGAGTCTTCCACCTCTCTCCAGGGGCGACTTGGGGCCTCGCAATTCGGGGCCAGATGTCCCCGATTTATCCAGGTAGTTTCGGGGCAGTTGACCACACAGATGTCCACCTCCCTCCACGGTGGAACGCCGGTTTCCCACGCGTGATGCACGGGTTCTGAAGGCGTTCTCCACGGACTTATCCAAGGTGGCGGTGGAGGTGGATCCCAGGGCCCTAGAAGGCGTCTCGAATTCGACGGCCGCCGGTGTGCCAGCGGCGGGTTCTCGGCCCGCGATGTTGGCGCCTTTCTGGCGTCTTGGCAGTGGCACGACAGAGCCATGAACAAGCCGCGCGGCGAGCCCCAGGGGGGCCCGCCGCGCGGCTTGGTCTGACGTGGATGACACGGTGATCACCTGACGGCCAGCTGTTCGATGAACCTCTGTGTCTGCCGGGCGAAGTCCGGGTCGGAGGCAATCAGCTTCTCCATCTTGTCGACCCCGTAAAGCACGGTGGTGTGATCGCGGCCGCCGAAGAAGCCGCCGATCTCCTCGAGGGAGTGTCGGGTGACCTTTCGCGCGAGGTACATCGCGACCTGCCGGGGGAACGCGATCGCCTTGGTGCGCCGCTTGGATTGCAGCTCTGAGAGTTTGACGGGGTAGTGATCGGTGACGACTTTGATGATGTCATCCACCGTAGGAGCGCCGCGGCGCACGTCGATCAACCCAGCCAAGCACTCACGCGCCAGTTCGAGGGTGAGCGCCGAATTGGTCATCGCCGTGTACCCGAAGAGGCGCGTCACGGCACCTTCGAGCTCGCGGACGTTTTCTTCGATGTTCTCTGCGATGAACTGCGCCACGTCGTCGGGGAGCTCGGTGCCCCGTTCGCGGGCCTTGCGCTTCACGATCGCCATGCGCGTTTCGTAGCAGGGCGGCTCGATCTCTGTGACCATGCCCCACTTGAAGCGTGACACGAGCCGGTCTTGGAGC
>CAJXRJ010000125.1 GCA_913058555.1 uncultured bacterium | reverse complement strand
AGATCATGCCTAGTCTCGTGGGCTCGGAGATGTGTATAAGAGACAGATCCCGGGGTCCTCCCACTCCACGGAGAGGGGGCCTTTGTACTCGAGCCGGTTGAGGATGCGGAGGATGCCCTCGAAGTCCACCTTGCCGCGGCCGACGCTGCGGAAGTCCCAGTGGCGTCCGGGGGTGCCGAAGTCCGTGTGGCCTCCGAACACGCCGGCCTCCGAGAGTTTGTCCGACCACCACACGTCTTTCATGTGGCAGTTGTGCACGCGGTCGCCGAACTCCTCAAGGAACGCGAGGTAGTCCACGCCCTGGTAGCCGAAGTGGCTCGGGTCGTAGTTGAAGCCAAAGGCGGGATGCCCTTCGATGGCCGCCAGGGCCCGGCGCGTCGACGCGATGTCGAACGCGATCTCCGTCGGGTGCACCTCAAGGGCGAAGAGCACGTCGTGCTGCTCGAACACATCGAGGATGGGCTTCCACGCGGTGGCGAAGTCCTTGAAGCCGTTTTCGATGGTCTCCGGGGCGACCGGCGGGAACGAGTAGAGCAGGTGCCAGATGGACGAACCGGTGAAGCCGTTCACGACCGCTTTGCCCGGGCGCGCCATGCGCTCCTTGATGGAGTCGGGCGCCGCATCGAAGAAGCGACGGGCGGCACGGGCGGTGTCCTTGACTTCGCCCGCCGCGCGGGTTCGAACGCCGGCGGGATCCCCATCGCCCCATACGTCGGGGGGCAGGATCGACTCGTGGCGCTCATCGATGCGATCGCAAACCGCCTGGCCCACGAGATGCGTCGAGATGGCGAAGCAGTCCATGCCGTGCTGGGCGAGCAGCGCCCACTTGTTGGCACAGTAGTCGTCCTCGCGCAGTGCGCGCCCCACGTCGAAGTGGTCGCCCCAGCAGGCGAGTTCCACGCCGTCAAAGCCCATGGCCTTGACCTTGGGAAGAAGGGACTCGAGGGGAAGGTCGGCCCATTGGCCAGTGAAGAGACAGATCGATCGCGACATGGTCTAGATGAGAGAAGCGGAGCCTTGAGGCGCGAATGATAGCGCCCCGAGGCTCCGCTTCCGGAGTTCGGATTCCAGGAGGCGGGATCAGGCCCGCCTCGGCAGCCCCCTCACTGGCAGAAGGTCACGGCCATGGCGCTGGACGTGTTCGAGGTCACGCCGGGGTTCATGTCGCGGTACCAGAGCTGGAAATTCCAGGTGTCGGCGGGCGCAAACGTGGCGCCCATCGGTAGGTCTCCGAAGTCTGGGAGGATGGTCATCTCCCCCATGGGCCCGCTGTTCTGGACGTCGTTGACGAAGCGGAAGCACGGCTCCCCAAGGCAGAGATCGCCCTGACTGCCTCCGAAGCCGGGAATCAGGTCCGTCTCACGGGACATGATGAGCATGCCGAAGACGTTGGCCGGGAGGCCGGTGACCCGCAGGCCGAGGTCGCCGGCGGTGGCGCTCGGGCTTCCCACCCAATCCATCACCGCGCCGGCTCCCGTGGAGTTCGGCATGCCGTCGCAGATCGCTTCGAAGCGGCCATCGGTGGTGCTGTCCGCGGCGAAGGCCACGTCAAAGCCCGCGTCCACCGTCAGGTTGTCGAGGCCCGCGCTGAGGAGCAGGTTGGCCGTGCCACCGGGGGGCAGGATTGTCGGCAGGTCCAGGGGGAGGTCATCGAAGTTGAGCGGGAACGGGCTCGGGATCGACTGGGTAATGGTGTCCATGGCCCCGCCCGTGAGGGACGCGCCGCAGTCGGCGAGGTCCAGGGTCAAGGACAACGGAAGCACCAGGGGAAGCGGCCCGACGGGGATTGGATCGCCCCCGCCGCCGAGGAGACCAGCCGTGAGGGTGAAACTGAAGTCGACCGGCACAGCGAGGATCACGTCGAACGTGCCCGGGGCCATGCCGGGGGTGGCCGTTCCGAAAGCCGGCAGATTCTGCACGAGCTGAATGTCGGCCAGGTCCCCCGCCCCGAGGGGCAAAGTCAGCGGGAACCCGCCGATGTAGAGCGACGACGGCGCAAAGGTGCGGAACGTGTCGAACTCAAAGGTCACGTCGATTCCAGCCGCGCCCGGAAGGTCGGGGACCGAGGCGCTGAAGCTCTCCACCGAGACGGTGCCCAGGTCCTGGTCGAGCTCAAGGGCAAAGGACCCCGCGAGGTCTGCGCCCACGTCCAATCCCACCGCCAGCAGGAGCGACACCGGGATCTCCGCGTTCGTGCCGTCGTCCCCGAAGAGCCCCGTCTGGGTACGGGTGCCGCCGGGGTTGGCCGCGGCGTCGAAGACACCTTTGATGTCCCCCGTCAGGTCGAGGCTCAGGGCCAGATCGAGGTCGATGGAACTCGCGGCCGCGTTGAGGTCGTAGCTGAAGGACTGGGCCGAGGCCACGTCCGCGGTGGAGGCGGCGGCGGCGAAAGGGGCCGCCAGAAGGAGCGAGAGTCGTTGGACGTGCATGGAGGAGGGTCGCGGGGGTCAATGGGAGAGGCCAGCCATTATGCCTGCCCCCCCCACCGATCACCGCGCGGAAGTCGCCGCGGGCCCCCTCCGACGGTGGGATTCCCGCGGCCCGTCCTGATTTGATCCTGCCCGCGGCCCCGCTCGAGCCGATGGACAGCGGCGCCCGGAGCCGGCGCTACCGCAGGTCCGCCGTGTCGACCGCCGATCCCTGGCGGGCAGCGGTCAAGGCCGCTTCGAGCACGACCTGGGTCTCGAAGGCATCCGCGAAATCGGGCAGAGGCACCCGTGGCGCTTCGCCCCCAAGCACTTTGCAGATGTCCGCGACCATGTTCGTGAAGCCGTGCTCGTAACCGATCACGTGGGCATCCGGCCACCACGCCGCGGCGTAGGGGTGATGGTCTGCGTCCGTACACATGATCCGGCGCCAGCCGCGGACGCGGGCGTCGTCGGCCCCGTCCAGGAACTCGAGCACGTTCATGTTCTCGAAGTCGAAGCGCACGGAGCCCTTCGTTCCGTTGATCTCGAGCACATTCCGGTTCAGGTGGCCTTGGGCCAGGCGCGAGGCTTCGAAGGACGCAGTCGCCCCGCTGTTGAAGGTCGCGAGGAAGCTGACGATGTCGTCGACCGTGACCTTGGCCATGGACCCGTCCGCTTCTTTGCGTTCTTTGACAAACGTCTTCTCGATCGCCCCGTTGATGCACTCCACCTCGTCTCCCGTGACGAAGCGGGCCATGTCGACGATGTGGGCATTGAGGTCCCCGTGGGCCCCCGATCCGGCGCGGTCCTTATCGAATCGCCAGAGCATCGGCGTGTCGGGGCCGCCCCAGCTTTGGAGGTAGCTCCCGCGGATGTGCAAGACATCCCCGATGCGGCCTTCCTGCACGAGCTCGTGCATCAGCGCGACGGCGGGGCAACGGCGGTAATTGAACCACACGAAGGTCTTCGAATCCGGGTGGGCCGCCGCGGCGTCGCGCATGCGCCGGGCAGCGTCCAGCGTTGCCGAGAGGGGCTTCTCGCAGGCGACATGCTTGCCCGCCTGGAGCGCCGCCATGGCGGGGCCCTCATGGAGGTCGTTGGGCGTCACAATGTCCACGAGGTCGATGCCGTCCGCCTTGACCGCGGACTCCCAGTCCGTGGACCCCGACTCGAAACCCCACCGAGCCTGGAACTCCGCGAGGCTCGCCGCGTCCCGGCCAATCACCGTCGAGAGCCGAGGCTCGAGGGGCAGGTCAAAGAACTTCGGGGCCTGGCGCCATGCGTTGGAGTGGGCCCGGCCCATGAAGCGCTGGCCGACGAGGGCCACGGAAAGGGTGCGAGTGGATGGGGTCATGGATGAACTGGGGGAGAACGGGGAGGGCCGCGGACGGCTCCGCGGGAGCGCAGACTCTACCGCCCTCCCGGGCTGGGTTCCTACCGGGGGCAGGCCCTGCGGGCCGATGATCTGGCGATTTCGAGGGGACTCCGGGCCGGTTTCGTACGATGAAGAGAGCGGCGCCGCGCTGCCCGAATCCCCATGGAGACCAAGGAAATCCTCAAGTACGTATTCGTACTGGCGTCCCTGCCGATCGTGCTGCCATTCCTCAAGTCCCTCGTGCGGGACCTCATGCTCTCCTTCGAAGAGGACGGCGGGCTGCTGGGGATGCCACCGTCGGCGGCCAAGCTGGAAGAGATCCGAAACGCCAAGAAGCGCCGGCCCGATCCCCTCGTCAGCGAGCCCCTGGCCCACGTCCGGAAGGCCGCGCGCGGTGACTCCAGCTCGCTGGAAGGCCCCCGCGCCCGCCGTTGAGCGGCGGCGCCTACGGAATCGACTACACCGCTGGCCCAGGCCACGCTCCGGGGGTAGGACGCTACGTCCGCGAGCTCGTGCGGGCCATGGTCCGAATCGGGGATCAGGGGCGCCCATCGCATCGCCCGCTACGCTTGGTGGAGTTCGGCCGGGCCCCCGTGCCCATGGAAGGCGAGCCGCTGGGACTCACAGGGCACGAGGTCACACGGCCGTTCCTGCGAGTGCGCCTTCGATGGCCCCGCCGCGCGCTGGTGGCCGCCGACCGTCTGGCCGGCGCGACGGGAGCCGCCGCGGGCCGTGGCTGCGCACTCTTCCACCGCGTGCCTTCGGAAAGGCAGTTCAAGCTGCGGGTCCCGGTCAGCCTTGCGGTCGCGGAGTTCCCGCCAGCGGGCAGCCATGCCGACGAGGGCCTGGCCCGCGAGTGCCTCGGGGCCAGGGGCGTGATCGTCTTTAGCCTGGACGCGGCCCAGCGTGTCGCGTCCAGGTACGGCGTCGACCCCGCCCGCATCCATCAGGTCCCCGTGGGCAGCGAGCATTGGGAGCGCGACCTGGCAACCCCGCCCCTGGGACAGGCGGAGGCGCCCAGTCGGACCCGCCTGGACGTCCTCGTCCTCGGCGCCATCCGGAAGAGCCGCTTGCCCCTCGACGTCCTCGCTGCCTTCGAGGCGCTCGCATCCACGGAGGCTCGCGCCCGCCTGCTCCTCGTGGGCCGGCCCGGCGATGCGAGCGATGCCTTCCAATCCGCCCTCGAAAGGTCCCTCGTACGGGCGCGGATCCGATGGATTCAGGATCCCGTGGAAGCCCGCATGCCCGCCTGCGTCGCGGGAGCCAGCGTGCTTCTGCACCTGACCGAGGACGAAGCCTCCCCCGTCACCCCCCTCGAAGCTGCGCGCATGGGCCTGGCGGTCGTGGCCAGCCGGATCCCGGCCTTCCAGGAGTCCCTCGGACCTGGCGCTCGCTTCGTGGAGCCGGGCGACGTGGCCGGGACGGCCCAGGCCCTGAGTGAAGCCCTCGAAGAGAGCCCATCCGGCGCCGCACGCCAGGCAATGCGGGAGATCGCCAAACCCTTTACATGGCACGCAAGCGCAGAGGCGCACCTCGCGGCCTGGCAAACTATGCTCAACAGCGTCCCGCCTCCATCCGCGGGGTGATTCCCTTCCGAACATCAAATGAAGATCTTCAGCTCATCGGTCCTTGTCCCTTCCGTCCTCGCCCTCGCCCTCGCGTCCTACGGCGCCGTCTCCTTCGGTGGTGAGACTTCACCACAGGAAGGCAAGAAGGCGCCCGCCCAAGAGGGTGACCACAAGGACGACGGAGCCCACGAAC
This sequence comes from uncultured bacterium, assembly GCA_913058555.1. Taxonomy (GTDB): domain Bacteria; phylum Planctomycetota; class UBA1135; order UBA1135; genus Saltatorellus. The sequence goes on along the minus strand of CAJXRJ010000125.1, from coordinate 7,885 downwards.
ACGGCCACGAAGGCGACGAGCTCCACGAGAGCATGGAAGCCCTTCAGCAGAAAATGCGCGCCCTGCGCAAGCTGATGAAGCCGGAAACGAAGGCCGAGGCCATCGCCGCCTGCCAGGAAATGGAGGCCGCCGTGCTCGTTTCCATGCAGCACGTGCCGAAGCCCGCGAAGAAGCTCGAGGGCAGCGACCTCCTCAAGTACCAGGTCGACTTCAAACAGCGCATGGTGTCCGTGTACGGGACCCTGCTCGACCTCCAGCTCGCCCTGGACGCCGGTGATAAGGACAAGACCAAGACCCTCTACCGCGCCCTCGGCGCCCAAAAGAAGGACGGTCACACCATCTACATCGACGAGCAAGGCAAATGAGCCTGCGCCCCTTCCACATCGCTATCCGCGTCGATGACCTGGCCTCGGCGAAGTCCTTCTACTCGGGGCTTCTTGGGGCGAACATCGGACGTAGCAGCAATCAATGGATCGACTTTGACCTGCACGGTCACCAGGTCGTTGTCCACCTCGACGAGTCCATGGACTCCCCTGCAGAGGCCGCCAACGCCGTGGACGGTGACCATGTGCCTATCCCCCACTTTGGCATCGTGTTCTCGATCGAAGAGTGGCGCGAGCTGGCGGATCGGCTGAAGTCCCAGGACGTGGATTTCATCATCGCCCCGCGGACGCGGTTCGAAGGCGAGCCCGGCGAGCAAGGAACATTCTTCCTGCGCGATCCAGCGGGCAACGCCCTCGAGTTCAAGGGCTTTCGCGACATGGCGCAGCTCTTCGAGCGGTAAACGCCGCCCGGATCCCAGATCCGGGCAGGGTTCCGATCTTGTGCCCAAAGGGCCCGTTGACGACGTTCAGCGGGCCCTTCTTTCGTGGTAGCCCGCACCGGACTAGGGCAATCACTCGCGTTCTGAAACAGGGCTGGACAGGAACGCAGGCAATGCCGTGCAGAACGAGGGGCCAACTGGTCGAAAACCCTAGAGACCCCCTTCCGCCACGAGGAGTATCAGTTCAACGCCCATGCATATCCCCCTCAAGGACCTGATGTTCGAAATGCGAAGCCTGGAGCCCTTTCCCGGCGTCGCAGCAAGAGTCCTCGAGTTGTCCGCCCGAAAGGATGTGATCCCGAGCGAGCTGATCGACCTGGTTCAGACCGACCCTGGGATCACCTCGAAGGTCCTCAAGCTCTGCAACTCCGCCTACTACGGGTTCCAGCGTGAGATCGCGTCCCTGCACGAAGCGGGCAACCTTCTCGGCGTCACAACTCTCGTCAACCTCGTCCTCACGTCCAGCGCCGGCAAGTACTTCAAGGACTACGGCAGCGCCGGCAGCGGCACCCAGGAAAAGCGCTGGGAAGAATGCGTCGCCAACGCCATCGGATCTCGCATCATCGCGAGCCGCCACGGCAAGGTCGACCCGGAGCGCGCGTACACCGCAGGCCTGCTCGAGAATATTGGACACCTAGTGCTCGATCGATTCCTGGACAGCAGCATGGAGGCCATCCACGCCGTGGCCATTTCAGGTACCAGCCTGATCGACGCAGAGAAGCGCGTCCTCGGCATGCACCACGCGGAGATCGGCGCCCGCCTGACCACGCGTTGGTCCCTGCCGGAGGTCTTGGTAGACGTCATCCGTCACCATCACCACCCCGAGCTAGCCGGCGAAGACCGCGAACTCGCGGCCACGATTCACTTGGCGGAGATCCTGACCCAAGAGGTCCAAGCCGAAAAGGGCGAGGCCGGCGGACTGCTCTACGAAATCAACGATTCTGCGTGCGAGATCACGGGACTCAGCCGCGAGGACTTGTCGGAACTGGCCGGGCTCCTCGGTGAGGAAATGGCCCGCGCCCGCGAATTCGTCAGCGGCTGATCAGGGTCCGGGGAGCCCCGTCCCCCACGGGACGGTCCAGCCAAGGGATCAGGGCTTCACCCCGATGCGGCTCCGCCAGGGACCCGCTGTCGTCAACCAACGGTCCACCTAAAAATCCAGCCCCCCGAGGCGTCCAAAAGGACACCTCGGGGGGCTGGGGTGGACAAGGGGACTTGAACCCCCGACCTCCGGAATCACAATCCGGCGCTCTAACCAACTGAGCTATGCCCACCGTTCTCTCCCACACGGGGCGGGATCGAGCGGGAGAGAATCGTCCCGAAAGCCGCCGATGTCAAGTGTCACGTTCCGTTTGGATCGTGAGGATTTCGCCCCCCGGGAAATAGGCTCCCCGCTGTGTCGCGTGGGAGGGGCGGTAGACTGATCCGATGGCACCCGAGCCCGATTCCCCACCGCCGTCTCCGGCGCCCTCCGATGGGTCCCCAGGGGCTTCATCTGGTGGCTCTTCTGGTGGCTCATCTGGTGGCTCTTCTGGCGGGCCCCCCGGCACCCCAGGGCAAGCCCCCCCCAACAGCTACGGGAACATGTCGGAGCACCATTGGTCGAAGACCCGTGGGGAGCGCAACAGGGATGCCATCGACTACTACCGGGAGCGCTCGAAAGCCCCGGGTGTCGCCGAAGGCGGCGACGCGAGAAACTTCTACTGCATGGAATGCGACGGAGTCATTCCCTGGGACGATTTTGAGGGCCACGCCTGCCCCCACTGCGGCGCAGCCATCGACGGCAACACCCGGCGGTATTTCAACTGGGTGGAGATCGACCGGACCCCCGCGTCGGATCGGACAGCCCTCTTCCTGGCACTGGGAATCGCTCTCGCCATCCTCGGCGGCGTGGTTGGGATCGCCGTTCTCGTACTCAACTGACCCGTGACGGCTCCAGATCCACAACCAGCGGAAGACCGCTTCGCAAGGCAGACCCGCTTCGCGCCCTTGGGGACGCGGGGCCAAGAGGCCCTCGCTTCGTCCCGGGTCCTGATCGTCGGCTGTGGCGCCCTCGGCGGGGTGCTCGCCCAATGGCTCACGCGGGCGGGCGTCGGGCACCTGACCCTGGTGGACAGGGACATCGTCGAGGAGACCAATTTGCCGCGGCAGGTGCTCTTCTCGGCGGAGGACGCACGGGTCGGAGCCCCCAAGGCCCATGCGGCCAAGGCCGCCCTCGCCGCCGCGGGGGGCCCGACCCAGATTGACGCCCACGCCGTGCACCTCGATGCCGGGGTCCTGAGCGATCTTGGCCGCGGCCAACACCTGATCCTCGACGGCACGGACAACATGAGCACGCGCTACCTCATCAACGACGCGTGCGTGCGGGACGGAACCCCCTGGATCTATGGCGGGGTGGTTTCAGGAGCCGGTTTGGTGATGCCGATCCTGCCCGGCACGGGGCCGTGCCTGCGGTGCATCTTCCGGGATCCGCCGCCGCCCGGGACCCTTCCCACCTGCGACACCGCCGGCGTCATCGGCCCCGCCGTGGGGGCGATCGCGTCCATGCAAGCGGGGCTCGCGCTGCGGATCCTCGGGGGTCAGGAAGCCCCGGAGGCGGGACTCCTTGAGATTGACGTGTGGAATGGCCACGTGCGACGGCTGGCGGTCCCCCGGGATGCGGGATGTCCATGCTGCGGGGCCCGGGAGTTCATGTTTCTCGAGGAAGCGGAAGTCACCGAGGCCGTCTCCCTTTGCGGGCGCAATACCGTTCAGGTCATGCCGCCCGCGGGGTCCCCGAGGCCAGATTCAATAGCCCTGGTCACGCGCCTGACCGAAAGCGGCGTGGACGCACAGGCCGTGGGACCGTTGGTTCGGTTCCGGGCGGACGAGTGCCGATTCACCCTGTTCCCCGATGGGCGCACGCTGGTGGAGGGCACCGAAAACACCGGACGCGCCCAGGCCCTCGTGGCACGCTGGATCGGCCAATGACGGCGAACGCCGACGGTGAGCCCCCCATGCGTGTTGTGATCCTCTGTGCTGGGGCCTCCCGTCGCCTTGGCGAACCTAAGGGCCTTGCTCGCCTCGGGGACCGTGCTGGGGTCGATTGGCTATTGGACGCTGCTTCCAGCGTCGACTCTCATCCCATCGTTGTCGTCGGCCGGCACGCCCAGGAGATTCGCGCGCACTTGGGGGCCGCCATGAGCCCGGCGGAGCCCATCGAAAATGCCCTGTGGGAAGCAGGCAGGACCGGCAGCGTTGCGTGCGCCGCCCAGGCGGCGCCGGATGCGGACCTTCTCATTGCCCCTGCCGACGTGCCGCTGGTGGACGGAACCCTTTTCCAGGCCTTGGCGAAGGCCTGGTGCGATGCGGGCGCCCCAAGCCGCGGTTGGCTCGCGCCCTGGACCCGGCCGAGCCTCGCCCCCGGAGACGCCCCGCGGGCGCGGCGACACGGACACCCCATCGTCCTGGGTCGAGACCTCGCGGCCGCCATCCGGGACGCCGCCGACCCCGCGCGGCCGCTCTCCGAATTCCGGGCCCAAGCCGAGCCGTTGCTGGGCATCGAAGTGCACGACGAGGCGATCCATGACGACCTCGATACGCCCCAGGACCTGTCGGAACTCAGGGCGCGGATCGCGGAGCGACTCGGGGACAGGTAGGCCCCCGGGAGCCTTTCGGGAGAGCACGAGATCAGTAGCGCAAAGGGGGACCCGGACAATTTTTCCAGGGGCCAATGCTGGGCGCGGCTTCAGCACGCTTGCCCGTGGCGTCGAAGGTCAAAGGAACGGTCCCGGACCGCTACCGGGCTGTCCCTTCCAGAGCACGCTGCCATGCAATCGAACCCCTACCCCCCGTCCGCGGCTCCTTCCGTGGTCCTGATCCTGCGATGAGTTTCCAGGGAGATGTACGCGGGATCGGCCTGGCCGAGCTTCTGCAAGGCCTCGCGCGTGGCCGCAAAGAGGGTGTTCTCACCCTGACGTCACGGGGCGGCTTCCGCTCCGTTCTGGGCATGGAAGAGGGAAAGGCGTGGCTGCTTCCCGACCCCGAGGAGGACCAAGATGTCTGGCGAATGCGCGCCCGCAACGCGTGGGCGGACGACCCGACCTTCTCCGTCAACGCCGAGCGCATGCAGCATGTCGTTCAGGCCGCACGGCTTGAGACGATGTACGCGCTGCTCGACGGCGGCGGCGTGCACTTCCGCTTCGACCCGGGCGCGATCCCGGATCGCACGACGCGCCTCGAAGAAGAGGGCCACTCCACCACGGAGATCCACTGCCGCCCCACCGCAGTGGAGTTTCTGCTGCTGGAGTACGCGCGCATTGCCGACGAGATGGAGCTTGCAGGACATCCCAAGCTGATCTCGAGCGACATCGTTCCGTGCATTCAACACACGGACGAGCTCGGCGGCCTTCCGCCCACTCTCGTCCAGCAGATCGATGGCAACTCCGCCATCCTCGAGATTTCTGACCGCCTCGGCTGGCCCGTGCGCCAGACCCAGCTCGCGATCATGACGGGCATCGGGAGCGGCGGTCTGCGCATCGCCCACCCGATCGAGGTCCTCCGCCTTGCACTGCACGAGCTACAGCGCAAGCAGTTCGCGCGGGCTGCCTCGCGGCTCTCGCTTTGGTGCCGCGTCGGCACCCCCGGCCCGCTGGTCGCGGAAGACGCGGAAGCACTCGCCAACGAATGGCTCGCCGGCCGGCTCACGTCGTCCTTGCGCGCCATGGAAATGCGCCACGTGCGGTGCCTCCTGCGCCGCCTGGACGCCAGCCTGAACAGCATGTCCCACGCGGTCGTGCACTGGACGGAAGCCCATCGCATCAAGGCCAGCGACCGCATCGTGCGCCTGCGCCTCATGGCCATGCGCCTGCGGGACGAAGGGGAGGGCAGCGGACTCGACGTGCGCGAGGTGCTTGACCTCGCCCGGGAGCTTCGCGAGCACGGCTCACCCGTGCGAAGCGGCCCAGCCCTCGCCATCGCCGCCCACCTCCAGCCAGCATCGGTCCCCCAGCGGCTCGAGCTCGGCATGGGCCTTGTCCAAGCGGGTCGCAACGAAGAAGCGGGGCCCTGGGTGGTCAGCGCTTGCACCGACATGCTCGCCCAAGGGCACGCGGACCGGATCCTCGGGCCGCTCCGTACGCTCATCGAAAGCGACCCGCGAAACCGCGATGCACGGGAGCTTCTGACCCGCGCCAAGCGCCAGTCGACGCGCTCCAAGAAGCTCCGTCGTCACGTGATCATCGCCGGTTCCGTAGCCGTCATGATGGGCGGCGGCGCGATCGTGAAGGTCAAGATCGACGAGAAGCGCAACGACCAGATCAGCGACATTCGCGCCATGCTCGCCCAGCCCGAGGCGGGCTTGGCTCAGCTCGACCTGCACTTCAGCGAAGACACCTCGATCGACGTCGGCGACCTGCGCCGCGAGCTGGAGGACCGACTGCGAAGTGAAGAGCTGGCCAAGCGCGCCGCATGGCTCGACGAGTATCACGCCGCCCAGATGGAAGCCCAAGAGGGCGATGTCCTCGTGGCTCTTGAGCTCGTACGCGGTCTCCCGACGCCGCCGCGCCTGCGGCTCGTCAACCAGGCATGGCCGGCGAGCATGGACATCCTGATGGCCATTCCCGCGCGGCTGCGCGAGGAAGTCCTCGCCCAAGGACACCCCACGAGGCAGTCCACGCAGTCCATCGCTTTTGAGGACACGATTCGCGCCCGCGCCCAGGCCGTGGGAGATGCCCTGAACGAGGACGAGGCCACGAAGCCAAGTTTCCAGGAGTTCCGTGACTCCCTGGACGAGATCAAGGAGTTGGTGATCTCCCGCGCTAAAGAGCGCTCCGAGGTCGAGTTCGAAACGGAACGCAAAGGCGTCCTCGCCGAGAACGACCGTCTCCTGAAGTTGGCCCATGACGCCGTTGAACGCAACGAATACGAGCGTGCACTCCGCCACTACGAGGAGATCCTCGAGAACGACCCCACCGGCAAGGTGCGCCGCGTGCTGCGCGAGGAGATTGCCGTCGTGCGCGAGAAACGCGACGCAGTAGCCGACGCGCGGAAGGCAGCCGCCAAGGGTGACCACGCCAAAGCACTGGCGATCCTCAACGAGACGTTTGACGAGACTGTCCACGTCATGCTGCCCTTCGAGATCAAGACCACCCCTTCGGGCGTGGCCGTCACGATCCAGCGCAAGGGAGACGAGACGAGCGTCGTTCGCGAAACTCCCTTCCCCATCGAAGGCACCTTCAGTGACGAGTGGACGCTGACGTTCCGACTCGAGGACTTCGACACGCGAACCATCGAGGTGAGCGGCCCCCAGAACATCGATCTCTTCCTCTCGAGGACGCCGGAGATCGCCTTCGGAACCAGCGGTCGCGTGGACGCCGTGCCGGCGCCCTTGGGCGATGGCACCACCGGCGAGTACATCGTTTGCGACCGCAACGGCACGCTGACGCGCGTCGCGTGGGACGGAACCGTGCGCTGGCGCCAGGACATCAAGACGGTCTCGGGCATCGCCCGCTGCCCCGTGCCGATGCCCGAGCGCGGCGGCCATATGCTCTTCCTCACGGAGACCGGCGCTGTTTGGCTCATCGACCCGAAAGATGGTCACGTGGAAGGCCCCTGGGAACTGGACGAGCCGCCGGTGTTCGGGCCGGTGGTCGTCGGCAACGAAGTCCATGCCCAGCTCCGCAGCGGATCCCTGGCGCGCTGGCGCACCAGCCTGCGCCCCACGATCGAAGCCCCAGGCGGCGCGTCGACCCTCGACGCTTCTTTGCGCAACGGCTTCCAGGGCCTCTTCTCGCTCCTGCGTCCCAACGGCACACCGAACCCCAGCATCCGCACCCAGGCCCCTGGCGGCTCTGGTTGGACGGTGAAGGTCGAGGAGGAGCGATACGTCGTCTTCCAAGACGGAGCGGAGGACACGCCGTTCACCGTCGCCCGCACGGGGGACTGGCGCTACGTCGGCTGGGAAACCCCAGCATCGACCGACCAGCTTCCAGTCCTTTGGATCTCGGACCAGAGCGGACTCCGCGCGTTCTTGCCCCTGTCTCTTATACACATCTGACGCTGCCGACGATATGCAGTGTGTAG
>CAJXRJ010000124.1 GCA_913058555.1 uncultured bacterium | reverse complement strand
GCTCAAGGTCCGCGACGGTGACCGTGCCCCCGTCCGGGCGATCGATGCCCGCAAGCAGATTGAGAAGCGTCGTCTTGCCGGATCCCGAAGGCCCGAGAAGAACGAAGAACTCTCCGGCTTCGATGGTGAGGTCCACGTCGTCTAGCGGAAGGACAACCTGTCCCCCCTTCTCGTAGCGGCGCGTGACGCCGGTCAATTGAATGAAACTCATGCTCCCCCCCTCTTCACCTTCACGCCAACCCCTTCGGTAAGAGGGGTCGCGCCGGAGTCCAAAATTTTGGTCGTCGCATCGATGTGATCGAGGACCTCGATGTCCTCGCCCCGCTCCGCGCCAAGGGTCAGCTTCCGGCGAACGGCGACGCTCTCGACCGGGTCGAGCACCCAGACGGCGCCGTCCTCGACAAGGCGCCTCGGGATCAGAAAGGCCCCGGCGGCAGAAGAGTCACCTGAGCCCCCCGCGGGAGCCTCGCCGCTCCCGAAGAAACGCACCTGGGCGAGCATGTCGGGGCGCAAAAGGCTGTCCCCGCCATCGATCCTCACCTGGGCCTCGAGGGTCACCTTCTGAATGTCGGCGAGCTGCACGAGACGGATCAACTCCCCCGCGTAGGGTTCGTCGGTGCGGGCGTTAGTCACGATCTCCGCCCGCTGGCCAACGAAGAGCCGATCGATATCGTCCTGCGGAACGTCCACGCGGACACGGAGAGACTTCGGGTCGTAGAGGGAACACACTTCGTGGCCCGAGCGATTGAGATCGAGCACCATCCCGGGAACCGTCAGCCGCTCGAGAACGACGCCGGACACCGGAGTGCGCACAACCTTGCGTTCGAGTTCGAGCTCTGCCTCCGCCATCTTCGCCTCCGAAAGCGCTGCGGTGGCGGTGGCCGCGGCCAGGGCAGCGGCGGCACGGTCACGTTCAAGGCGATCCTCGAAGCGCAGCCTGAGTTCGTCTTTCGCGCGCTCTTCGCGGGCCAACGCCCCCTCCACTTCGGCGTCCGCAAGGGCCGCATCGGCACGCAGGACGGCCAGGGAGCTCTCCGCGGCGGCCACGGCACCCTCGGCCAGCTCCACCTGCCATGAGCCGGCCGCTCCCTGGCCGAAGAGCTCCTTTTGAACGGCGAGCTCGTCCTTGGCGATACGAACATTGACCTCGGCGCCCACCAAGGCCGCCCGACGGTGCTTCGCCTCGGCGGCTCGGCCCTTGGCATCGGCGACCGCCACGGCGGCAGCTTCGCGTACCCCAAGGGCGGCGTCGAATCGCTCCTGGGCGATCGAGCTTCGGGCCGTCGCATCCTCGACGTTCGCACGGGCCAGCGCGAGCTCCGCCGCGGCTCGCGCCAGGGCCAGACGGGCATCGTCGTCCACGAGCCGCGCCACGGGGTCCCCGGCTTGCACGATGTCCGACTCCTGCACCAGCACCTCCGTGACAATGCCCCCGGAGAGCGCTGTGACGTGCACAAGGGATGGATCCGGCTCGACCCAACCTGCAGCCTGGACCAGGACCCGGTCCCGGGGCGCTGCGACAGCCGACCCCTGGGGCACGGGACGCGGAGTGACTACCCGCACCTCGATCCCCCGTCGGAGAAGATCGCCAAGGCTCGAGAGCAAGACCGCGGCAAAGATCAGCAGGATGCCGGCTGGGAGGACGAGGCGCAGCCACCTGCGCCTTGGCGGTTCAAGCTCTTGGGTCCCTCGGGAGAGGCTCCCAAGGTCCAGTTCAGGGCGTGGGTCGCTCATGGCTCGGTCCCTTCACTGGGAGAATTGGGCTCCGCCGCGGGGCCTCGGGCGTCCAAGACATCGATCCACGCGAGGGCCAAGGCCTCCGCGTCGTCGACGATGAGGTTCAGTGCTTGCGTACGAATCTCCAGGGCGTCAATCCACTGCATCAAGGGCGCTTCGCCGTTCCTGTACCGGGCCCGGGCAGCGGACCAAGATCCCTGGGTCGCGTCATCCACGGCTAGAGTGGCCCCAAGGACCCTCTCCCTGGCCAGCTCAAAGGCCTTAACGCCCGCAGTTGCCCGCTGATCGAGGTCTAGCCAAGCGTCTTCGAAGGACTGGCGCGCGGCCTCGCGCCGGCGCTCCGCGGCGGCCAAACGCCCTCGCCAGGCGGACGGCCAAGGCAGGGACAGCTGCAACACGCCCCCCAGGTTGGAGTCCGGACCAAAGGAAAGGTGCGGACCTAGCTGGATCCCAGGCCATGCCTCGGCGGCCACCGAGCGCACTTCCCCCTCGGCCACCGCAAAGTCGAAGCGGGCCCGGCGGAGAACCGGGTGGGTCTCGACGGCCACCGCCGGATCCGCCCCCGGGGGAAGATCCGCCTGAACGAACCCCTGTAGGTATGTGGCTTGGACGTGATCAGGGGCCCCGTGCCCGGACGGCAACCCCGCCGCCGCTTCGAGCCTTCTGCGGGCTGCCGCCAGGGCGGCGTGCTGTAGCGAACGCTGACGCTCGAGAACCTCGACTCGCGCCGCGGCCCCGTCCACGCTGGCCGGCGCCTCCCTGCCCCGGCGCGCGAGGATGCCAATCCGCACGCGGTCCTCGTTGATCTCGCTCTCGAGTCCGTTCAAGCGCTCGAGGCGTGCTCGAACCGCCGAAAGCCCGATGCGTGCCCTCTCGACTTCGATGCGAGCCGCCCAGAGCGCTTCTTCGTGGAGGGCCAGGGCCCGCACGACTTGGGCATTCGCGAGCTCACGCGCCGCTTCCGAGGGCCCCAGCCCTAGGAGACCGATGAGGTCAAAGGTCGCGACCCTCTCAGCCAACGTGTCGTCGCCGCCGAACTCATGATCCACGGCGCGGATCCGCACCGGACCTGGTGCGCCGGCCGATCGCAGGGCTTCCCGAAGCGCGAGCACCTCGTTGCGCGTTTCGCGGACCCGTGGGTTCCATGCGAGGGCGCAGGCCTGCCAGAAGGCATCTGTAGACGGGTCTAGGCGCTCTTCGGGATCGGGGCGGCGAATGGCCGTGGCGCGGACATCCGCGTGATCCAACGCGGCCTCAAGGGCCCCATCGCTCCCGCGTCCAGCCCACGCCGTGCGCGAGGCCCCGAGGTCCAAAGGCTCAGCCCCCGGCGCGGCACAGGCCGCCACCAGAAAGGCCAGCGCCCCGCCAAGCGAGCGGGGCTTGCTGAGGGACGTGCGGCCAAAAGCCCTATCCCGGTCGTTGCTTTGGATCGTCATCAGATGTGGCGGAGATGATACCGGGAAGGACACTCGGGCATGAATCGAAGGACCGAGCGCCCCGATGGCAGAATCTGAGTTCGTGCCCCGTTGCGGAACGACCAGGAACGGTCAGACTGAGGGAGAATCCAACAGGATGCCGCTCGCACACTTCTGAGGACCCTCCCTCCCCACGAATGAAAATTACATCGATCGCGCCCCTTGCCCTCTTGGCCACTTGCTTCACAGCCGCAGTGGCCCAAGGCGCCCCGCAGCAAGGTTCCCCCACCGTTCGCGTCGGTGGGCCTAGCCCTGGCGTGAAAGTCGGCTCTGGCATGCCCCTGCAACAATCGGCGCGCGCGCCGAGGCCCGCGCCCTACACCGGCACGCCCCGTGGCGCAGCGATGGCGAACGGGCCACAGCGACCGGTCGTCCTGTTGACGGGCTACTGGCCCCCCACCAACGAGGCGGTACGTCGCTTCAGCAACCAGCCGGCTCTGAACCCCGGCGGATGGGTCGGCGACAACTGGATGGGCCGCGGATACGACGTCGTCTCCTACTTCCCGACGTTCGCCAACGCGAACTGCAACAACTGCGGCGTGGGCATGGGCGATCTCGAGGTCGACTATCAAGACACGACGCCGGACTTCGCCGCGATCGTCGCCCAACACAACCCCATCGCGATCATCACCTTCAGCCGCGGGAGTTTCGGGACGAGCTGGGAAGTGGAGATGAATCAGTTCAACCGTGGTGGCTGGATCGACGACTACATCGCTCCACGTCAACCCACCCCATCCCCGCCGGACGCGACGGTGAATAGCGGCGCGATCAGGCTCTCAGCCCTGCCGGCCCAAGCGATCGTGGATGCGGTCGCCGCGTCGGGGATTCCGGTGGCCCCCTTTATCTGCGAGTCCGGGTCGGGCGGTGGATTCCTGAGCGAGTTCATTGCGTACCTCGGCGTGTGGCACCAGGCGGCCCACGCGGACCCCACAGATCCAGACTGGTGCATTGCGGCGGGACACATCCACGTCGGCACACAGGTGTCGTGGCCGGACGCTTCGGCTGCAGTCGACGTGTCGCTCAGCACCGTGCTCGACTACGTCGATGGCGTGCTGGCATGCCCGCCGATGCAGCCCTACTGCCCGGGCACAGCCAACAGCCAATACCGCGAGGCACGGCTGACGGGGGTTGGAAACGCGTCGATCACGTCCGGCGACCTTGAGCTCATCGTGCAACGCACGGTGCGGAACACGTCGGGGCTTTTGTTCTACGGCATGGGCATGAACATGGTGCCGCTCGGGGACGGCAACCTCTGCGTGGCCGCGCCGCTAACGCGCATCCCCGCGGTGATTCAGGCCACGAACCGCGGGGTGCTGCGGTTCCCGCTCGACTACCAGAGCGCGCCGCTGACCGGCATTTCGGCCGGGATGACGGTCAACTTCCAGGCGTGGTATCGCGATCCAGGCGGGACCACGGGCTCCAATACGTCGAGTGCATTGACGGTGACGTTCTGTCCTTGAGCGCCCAGGGACGTCCGCATCAGCGGGTGCCCCAGCAAGGAAAGCAGCCGCTTCCGAGAGAGCCGAATCGATCGAGCTGCTGAGAAACACGCCGAGAGCCGCTGGCCCCCAAGGGGTCCAGCGGCTCTCTCTGCGTCGGTCAGCGGAAATGCCGCATCGCTTGGTCGGAACGACTATTCCCGAAGCGACCGCTTTCCTTGCTGAGGCACCCGCTGACGCGGATGCGCCCCATCAGCCCGCCAGGATCTTCTCAAGCTCCTTCATCGCGGCCTCATCGTCGCTGCCAATCGCCTTCGCAGCCTTGGCGTGCACCATCGCAAGCTCGTTGTCCGCAAGCGGTCCCTTGCACCACATCACAGCCTGCATGTTGAGGCCAAACCCGAGCTCCTTGTTCTGGAAGCCAAACCCGTTGACCTTCCCAAGGAACTCCAGAGCCAAGCGCGCCGTCGCTTCGTCGCGCACTTCACCGAAGCGAGCTTCAACGAGGTACTCAAGCGCGCCCTTCTCGTTCTTCGGATCCGCCTCTTCGATGAAGCTGAAGTGCGCCTTCTCGGCCGCACCAAGCTTGACCAGCGTGAACGCGCTACGGAACTGCGCGCCCTTGGCGTTCTCGGCATCGTTATCGAAGCCCCAGATCGCTGCGGGACGAAGGGTGCCGATGAACGGTGACCCTGCGGTGAGGCCCTCGAGCACTCCCATCACGCGGTCATAGGCCTTCCAGGACTCCTCGGGAGTCATCGCGCCGTCGAACTCGGCCATCACGGCCTTCGACTCCACGAGTGCTACGCGGCCCTCGTCGCCGATCTCCTTCATGTGCTTGAGGTAAGCCTCGGGGCCGCCGGGCTGGTACCCGGTGCGCGCGTAGACTTCGCCGTCGGCGTTCATGAGAAGGATCGTCGGGTAGCCACCGACGCCGAACTCACCGACGAGCTCCTTGTTGCGCTCGGGGTTCGGAACCGCAGCCTTCAGCTCGGGGTCGTTCGGAAAGTCCAGGGCGACAAGGATGTAGTCGTCGGCCACGCCTTTCTGCCACGACTCATGGGAGAAGACCTCCTCGTCGAGCTTCTTGCACCAGTGGCACCAGTCCGAACCCGTGAAGTCCACGAGCATGTCCTTGTCTTGCTCCTTGGCCACCTTGGCGGCCTCGTCGTAGTCGGCGTACCACTTGGCATCACCGGCAAGGGCGGGAGCGAAAGCGCTCAGGGTGAGGCCCAGCGAGAGGCCGATCAGTCGTTGTTTCATGGCGGAAGAGTAGGGCGAGAATGGGAACGGCGCATCGGGCGTCGCCTTCAAAACTGCTACGGGACAACGTAGGCAGTGTGACGAACATCCATGGCGTCGAGCCAACTCCGTAATTCCTGGGTTATCAGCCCCGCCTCTCGGGTCGTTAGCGGCCCCCCAGGATCCCAATCCGGCGATTCAAGGCCGAAGGGGCGCTGCCAGGGTGAATGGGAAGTCATCCAAGGTGACTTCGAAGAATGGGCACGCATCCCCGTAAGTGTCGGCGGGGGCGTGCCCTTTGCCTGGCGTGGTCAGTCGGGGCCCTGCACGGGGAGAATCCGCCCCAAGCCACCGTGCCGGAACGGCTAGGGAAAGGGCGAACCCAAAGTGAGGGGCCAAGTCGGAAGTCATCCGTCCAGCTTCACCGCCCGGCGCGCAAAATCGAGGGTCGCGGCGACGGCACGCTCCAGGTCGGGGAATCCCACGACCGACGACGCCATCGGGTGTCTGGCGCCGAAACCATGGTCGGCCCCCTCGAGGATCACCCCTTCCGACTGCGGAGCCGCCCGAAGCAGCCGGTGCGCCGCGGCAACGTCCACGGTGGGGTCCGCCGTCCCGTGGACGACGAGGTAAGGCACCTCTACCCGACGGGCGGCGGCGAGGATGTCCAAGCGCCCCGTGTGCGCCTCGAGTTCATCAAGGGCGCCTGGGCCGATGCGGTGAATCTGCCCGGTGCGCCCGTTGGGGATCCGAAGCTCCCCCTCGCGGCGCCAGGCCGCCTTCGTCTCCTCGTCGAATCGATCGGCGTCATCGAACGCAGCCCAGGTGACCAGGGCCCGCGGCGCAGTCTCCGCAGCCGAGATCACAGCCATCCCCCCACCTCGGCTGTGCCCAAAGAGCACGTCGCCCCCCTGCAAGGCCTCCGCGTGCTGGGACGCGAAAGCCCGCACCTGGGCGATGTCTGAAAGCTGTTTCGTATACGTATCCTCGAAGAAGGCCTGCTCGTCGTCCATGGTCATCGGATCGCCCGCGATCCCGCTCCCTGAGGCATTCAACGACACGGCCAGGAACCCGGCATCGGCGAACGCGGCGCTCAGGGCCGGAAAGAAGCCCCAATCCATGAAGCCCTTGAAGCCGTGGCAGAGGACGGCCACTGGCTTTGGCGAAGTGTCCCCGGCCAGGCGCTCGATGCGGACGCCGATGCGGCGTCCAGGCCCGTGATCCCGTCCATGGTCCGCCACCAGGTGAAGCCGGTCGATCGCGTGGGCTGGTGGCGTGGAAGGCGAATCTGTCATGGGATCGGATCGGGGCCGGAGGGCAGCACCACGACGGGGGCGAGGTGCGGACAAGCCTGAACGATCTCCGGCCAGGCAGGTACGGGGGACTGCCCCCGTAGGACAAATTTGATCTCGAGGGCGGCCGCCAGGCGGAGCTCAGGCGCGGAGGACTCACGACCACCATTCGCGGCCACGACAAAGACCTCATCCACGCGGGGCTCCAGAAGCCGCGCACGTCTTGCCAGGGCCCCAATCACGGGCGGGCCCGCTCGCCCGGGGGCGAGAAGCCGCAGCATCCCAACGGGACCGGTCGGCCGATGGTCCCTGGGCGGGGCATCCCAGCGGTCCGCTGGCTCCACGTGAGCGAGGGACCACCCCGCGCCCCCCACGGTGTCGAGGGCCGTACGTTCGTACCAGGACCCGTGGTCCGCCTCGAGCACAAGCGGCGCGCCGGGAAAGGCCCGCGCAAGCTCGATCAGAGCCCGGGTTTCGGCCGGGCCAAAGATCGTCCCGGGGGCCAGTTCGGCCACCAGGGCGCCGAGCTTCTTTCGCCGGACGAGGCTCTGGAGGGCCGTATTGGTCCGCTCCGCCTCGGCCGCGCGATCCGCCGGATCCCGAGAGAGGTCCGTGAGGGACCTGGGCAAGCGCAGGACGATGCGGGTCCGTTCGGCCTCCGCAAGGGAGGCCTGCCAGCGCTGGACGTGCTCCGCCCGGGGAACCGCGTGGGCGGTGGCATCGACCTCGACGCACCCGAAGTAGCGCCCTAGGAACTCGAGGGGGTCAAAGGGCGCCCCTCCACTGCGGCCCTGGGGCCAAACGGACAGGAGCCCTGGGTGAGTCCAGCCGGAAGGACCGATGCGGATCACCAATCCACCTCCTTTCCCAGGGAGCCGTAAGCCGCGATCTCCGCGTCCATGAGCCGCGTCCGGACCGTCTCCGAGACCGCCGTCAGCTCCTCATCGGTGGCGCCCGAGGGAACGTGGACGGGCTCGCCGTAGACCACCTGGACCCTCGTGAAGGGCGCGGGAACCATGAATCGATCCCAGGAGTGCAGGCGCAGGGCGCGTCGAGCGGCAAAGCCGATCGGCAGGATGGGGCGCCCCGTGGCCCTTGCGAGGAACGCGGCCCCTCGATTCACGTGGTGCCGCGGGCCGCGCGGCCCGTCGGGCGTGATGGCGATCGCCCGGCCCCCGTCGAGCGTCGCCCGCATGGTTTTCAGGACCGTCCCCCCCACCTTCCCGGTCGACCCCCTCAGGGTCTCGTATCCCAAGCGGGACAGCAGGACGTTCGCCATGTCGCCGTCCCCCGACCGCGAGACCAGGATCACAGCGTCCACACCGGTAAAGAGCGGCGCCGCCGCCGCCATGCGTCCATGCCAGAGCACGGCGATGCAGCCCTGCGGCGACTCCAGGACGTCTTTCCGCCGCTCCCCGGCCGTGGATCGAACCCGCCAAGTGCGTCCGATCGTGCGCAGAATCGGCGGCACGAGGGCTGGGATGAGAGGGGCCGTCACGCGCCGACGAAAGTCCCTATAGCGCCGGCGCAGCGGGCCGTTCCGGTGGGAACGGTCGCTGCGCCGGTATTGCCACTCGGGCGTGGACTCTCCGCCTTCGACGGTCGAGTCCGCTTGGGCCTTGGGGCTTGGTTCGTCGCTACCGGTGCTCATCGAGCCCGGAAGGATGATCCCAATGCCCCTCCCAGGTCAATCGGCAACGACGTCGTCTCCGGCGCCTTGTTCGTCCACACCATTCGGGCCCTTGGACCAGAGGGTGAAGCTCGTTCCGTCCACCTTGTACAAGAGGTCGCGGCCCCAGCCGTCTTTCGGGAGCGCCCCGTCGATGTAGCCGCCCGGGTAATTGGTGCTCTTCTGGGAGAGCTCCGCGAGGGTCGCCGGTAGCTTGTCGCCTTGGTCGAGCTGGAAGAGCGTGATCGCCACTGCCACCTCGGTGAAGGCCACGGTGGTGTTGATGGTCGCCAGGTCCGCTCCAGTCACAGTCACAGGCTCGTCGACTTCTTCCCACGGCTGGGCCTCGATCAACTGCTCATCCATCATGGGCGCGCTTGCCATCGTCCCGACGGTGAACATCATCGTAAGCGGGAGGGCGGAGATCTCAGGACCGAAGGACGAGCGCGAGGAGTGGCGCACGGCGCCGCCCTCGAGGCGCACGCGGCGCTCGCTCGGGCGGAAGTGACGGGTCAGCACGTCAGCGGACGGCAGCGCGGTGACGTCCACCGGAAGTGCGCCCGCTAGCATCGGACCGAAGGCTTTGAGCTGTGAGTAGATGCCCCCAACGAAGCCTGCCCAGTCTGCGTAGCTCACCGTCGTGGCGCCTTTCAGGTCGCCGAGGCCCATGATGCCCGCGTGGAACGTCGGCTCCGCGCCCTCCTTCAAGAGGTTGCGGACACGACGCACCTCTTTCTTGGCGTGGGTGCGGTTCATCGTGATGACCACGCGGTCGTCGAGCACGGCGATGGTCGGCTCGATGATCTTCGAAAGGTCGACCGGCAGGCCGTCGAGCGGGAGGTCCTCGAAGAGGGCCGGCATCGAGATCTTGTAGAGGGTCGAGATCTTCTTGTAGGTCTCGCGGGTGACTTCGACGCCCTCCCCCGCTTCGCCGGCCAGCTTGAAGAGGCCGTCCATACCACGGATGAACCCGTCCTTGTCGTCAAGGTCCATGGCGATCATCAGGTTCGGCGCCGCGAGAAGCGAACCGAGCTTGGGGAGGCTGTAGCTGACGGCCGAACCGAGGGGCTGGGCGAGGTCACGGTCCGGGCGGAAACCATAGTTGGCATCCATCTCTTCGAAGACCTCAGGACCGTCCATTTTGGCCATTTCGCCGAGGAGATTGACCAGCACGTTCTTGTCCAGGCTGGTGACGGTCGTGACGAGGGCGTCCGGGTGTGCAAGGGTCAGGGCCGTTGGATCCACCGCGGTCGCCCCGAGGAGGCCGGCGGTCGGGCCCGCTTTGGACGGCGCATGCACGCCCTCCATAACGAACTCACCGGTGGCCGGATCCAGGTCCAAACGCCAGTGGCCACCGCGGATGACCATCGATGCCATGGGACCCACAAGGCCTTCCACAAGGTCGAGGGCGGGCAGAGCCATCGGCTCCGCATTCATCACCATGCTCTCAACGAACGGGTTGATGTGCGCTTCGAAGACGGGAATGCCCTGGGCGCCGCCGATGGACTTGCGGCCGGCGGCGAAGATCGCAGCCGCGTTGCCTTCCGTGGCGCCGTTGCCGAGCGCGTCAACGTACTCCATCACGTCGACGTTGCCCATGACGATCGCCATGCGTGTACCGCCGGCAATCATGGCCATGGACGTGTCCATCTCATACCGCATCTCCTCGTCGGTCGTGGAGGCGTAGCGCCAGACGCTGACGGACTTCGATCCGAAGGCGCCAGCCTCCTCCCGGGTCAGGCTCATGGCCTGAAGCTCGGTTTCCCACGGAGCCTCGTCGGTGAACTGCTCTGCGAAGAAGGCCACCATATCGGCCTGGGCTTCTTCGTCGACAAAGTCGGCGACGAACCGGATCCCCATGGTCTCGGCGGTCTTCGTGTCGCGGTCTTCCCAACCCATGGCGTCCATGGCCTGGGAGAATGCGAAGAGGTCGCCGTTGGGGACGTCCAAGGAGAACGACAGCGACTTGATGCCTGAGGCAAGGCTCAAGATCGGCGGCATCTGGTTGTCGCTCACCATGGACTCGTACTGCCCCATCATCATCTCGAGGGGGTTCACCGGCGGAGCCCCCTCCCCTGCCATCATGAGGCCCACGGCCGTGTGGAGTTCAGGGTCGGCCATCATGCGGGCGCCAGCCGTCTTGGAGTACGTGGCGATCAATCCCTGCACGTCCGGCATCTGAATGGAGATGGCAGCGGACTGCGGGTGGAGCGACATAGGCTCCTGGGGCGCGGCGGCGACAAGGGCGGCGGAAAAGGCGATGAGCATGTGGCTTGGGACGAAAGGGGTCAGAGGTGCTGTTCGCGAGCCGGAAGTGAACGCGCTGTTGCCCCGGGGCCCGCAGGCTCCCAGGGGGAGGATCGGCGAATACGCACGGGGCGCAGGATCATCGCGTCGGGCGTAGGGATTTCAACGCAGGAGGCGATTCGGTGCGCATTTTGGATGCGGATCCTCGACAGAAGTGAAGGGCTTCTGGACTGGGAAGAGCACGATTCCTTGGCCAAGCCTATACTTCGCGGCCGATTGAACGGCCTACGGGGGTCTCAGTGCCTGTGACCCTCGCATGCCCGTTCCCGGAGCCGTTGGAACGCCCCTCGCGGGCGATCCGCCCTTCCTCGCGCCGCAACACTTGCGTCGCCCCCCGCAGACAACTCTAAATGCTTCGCAGATTGAGCAATCGCTAGCGAAGCCCCTTGCACCATGGCCAAGCATAAGGCGGCAACCGAAATCACGATCATCCAAGAGGAACGCTCCGCGTTCGCGGAGTTCGTCGATAGCTATAAGTGGCACGGGCTCGGACTGCTCGCGGTGATCGCGGCCGCGATCATCTACATGCAACGCTCCGGCGAAGCCAAGGTCGACGCCGTTCGCGCTGACTGGGAACAGCTATTCGACGCACGTTCCACCGGCGGTGACGACCTGGCGGGCTCCCTGGCCTCCGCCAGTCGGGCGATCAAAGACCCGGCCATCTCCTCCTGGGTGAAGGTCTTTCAAACGGCCGTGGAAGTGGGCGACCGGGAATTCAGCGACGCGACGTCGACTTTGTCGTCCGCTCGGGAGCACGCCTCCCCTCTGCTCACGAAGCTCGCTTTCCCTGTTGGCAAGGACGGCGCCTCGGCAACGCTCCTCGATCACATGACGAGCCGGATCGAAGCCGAGAGCAACTTCCACAAGAAGGCGCAGATCTACTCCAACCCGGAGTTGCCGGCTGAGCACGCGAAGATCGAGTTCAACACCTCCAGGGGCAGGATCGTCCTTGGCCTGTACACCGACCTCGCCCCGCTCCACGCCAACAACATGGTGAAGCTCGCCTCTGAGGGCTTTTATGACGGCACCCTGTTCCACCGCATCAATAGCGGTCAGTTCATGCAGGGCGGGGATCCAAACACGAAAGAGGGCGAGCCTGACACCTGGGGCCTGGGCGGACCCGGCTACAAGATCCCCCAGGAGAAGAACAACCTGAAGCACGTGGAAGGCGCTGTGGCTGCCGCCAAGACCTCCGGTGCTACGGACTCCTCTGGATCCCAGTTCTACATCACCTCGACGCCGATGCACAATCAGTTCGACGGCCAGTACGTGGTCTTCGGAGTGGTCCTTGAAGGCCTCGATATCGTGAAGGAAGTGACGGCCGCGGAGACCGAAGAAGGCAACCCAGAGCGTCCTTTGGAGCCGGTCAAGATCGAGTCGACGAAGGTTCTCTGAGCTAGGGCCGGCCGTCAGCGCCGGCTACCGAACGTCCAAGAAGGGCGCCCATCCCCACCGGATGGGCGCCCTTCTTGCTTGGCTGCCGGATGTTCCACGTGGAACATCCGATCCAGGCGCCCCCTCCCCGAGAGCGCCAGGGCACAGTCATCGCCAGCGGAGCGCGCTGATTGTGGAAACTGCGGTCCGAAAGAAGCCGCCATTCGGGGAGACTATTGCCAGGACACTGTGAGCGGTCTCCTGGAGCATCCTAGGGTGGTTCCTAACCTGGCTCGCTCAGAAGTCGCTCCCAGGACTCCATGTGGATAACACGTGGAGTTCTCTCGGAACCGACCGTGCGGCACAGGGCAACAGCATGAGGACGGGACCGCGTCGAGCCGAGCGCTGAGGAGCGCATGTTCCACGTGGAACATCGAGTATCCGAACCCTGTCCAGCGGTTGATCCACCCCCTATCGGGATACCAGGCGCCGGGCGCTCACGCGATCGGACTTCCCTCATAAGGTCTGGGCCACGGCCCGGGCCCGAATGTTCCACGTGGAACCTCAGTGGCCCCTGGGGTCCAGGTCGGCCTCGCAGTGACACGGAATCCCGCCCGCCAGCACGCGGCGGTCTCCAACCGGCGGGGTCCGCCTGCCCACGGGATCTTGGAGGCATCGCAGATGTTCCACGTGGAACATTCGACCCCAACGCAAAGACGCCCGATGTTCCACGTGGAACATCGGGCGTCACTTCACACCTGGTGAGCGCCCACTACACCGTCGGTTTTGGGGCGATCAGATCGCACACACGCTCAAGATCGTCGCGGGAACCGTAGTCCAACGTGATGGAGCCCTTATATCGCCTGTCTCTTATACACATCTGACGCTGCCGACGATA
>CAJXRJ010000123.1 GCA_913058555.1 uncultured bacterium | reverse complement strand
TGCCTAGTCTCGTGGGCTCGGAGATGTGTATAAGAGACAGGCAGAGGGGGATACAGAAGAGGGCGTGGGGCAGGAGCTGCGTTGCGGGAGCGATCTGAGGCATGCGCAGCTCTACGGAGCCCTTCGCCAACCCGTAGGAAAGAGCCAGGTGAATCCTCTCCCGCGGAGGCCCCAGGGCCTTGGGCTCATGCGCGGCTCCTCGACTTAGCTCACGCTCTCGGGCAGCGACACCCGGGGGTAGAGCGGGCCGTCAGGGCTGAGGGTGCTGGAGAGCAAGTTGGCGGTCCAGCGGGCGTGGCGCCGACGCATTGTTCCAATGGGTAGGCGGGCGTTGTCGTGTTCGATGCGGCGCCGGAGCTGGCGCTCGATCGCTTGGGACTCGCCGGCATGGCCTTGCTCGCTGTGGATCAGGGCGAGGGTCGCGCCGATCACGATGCGGTCGGGCAGTTCCGCGCCGTGGCGTTCGACGAGGGACCACGCGTCGGAAGCGAGCAACAGGGCGGTTTCCCCGTCTTGGTGAATGCGGGCCAGGCGCGCTTGGATCGCGAGCGATAGGGCCTCGACCCGCAGGAGGCCCAGCTCGTGGGCGAGGCGTCGAGCGCGGGAAACGAGATCAGCGGAGCCTTCGATGTCTTGCTCGGCGAGCAGGATCCCAAGGAAGAGCGCAGCGAGCGCCTCGCCCCGGCGGTCCTCGATGCGCCGGGCAGTGAAGAGGGCGTCGCGCAGCATCAGTTCCGCGGTGTGCTCTCTCTGGATGTCCGCGTACAGCCGGCCGCGGCGGGCGCCGACTTCCACTTCGATGGAGCCCATTCCCGCCTGCAAGGCGAGTTCCCACGCCCGCTCCAAGGCGCGGGCGGCCCGGGCTGGGCGTCCGACGAGGCGCCAGGCTCGGCCAGAGAGGAGGTTCATGGCGGCGCGAACGCTGCGCTCGCGCAGGCCGCCGGACTCCGCACGCAGTTCCCTTCGCGCGCTGGCGAGCCTCTGGAGCGCGGACCTGAGCCTGCCTTCGTGGATCTCGAGTTCGGCGTGGAGAAGGTGCGCCTCGGCCCGGGCGACGGGATCCGGCGCGTGCTCCAGGGCGCGGTCGGCGGAGGCCTGGGCCTCGGCGTATTCGCCCCGTTCGGAATCGATACGCGCGAACAGGCGCTCGATCTCTGCGCGGTCGCTGAGCACCTCGGCGGCGGCGATGGGGGTGAGGTCTAACGTGCCTTCGTCGATCCCGCGCACGGCGCGCTCGGCGAGGCTTTGGGCATTGCGCAAGAACCCGCGGGCAAGGCCGAAGCGGCCGCCGCTCAGGGCATGGCGTCCATGGAGGAGGTAGACCCTCGCACCGGCCTCTGGCTCGGCCTCGAGGTCGAAGTCAATCTCGCCTAGCTCCTCGAGGGCTTTGCGCTGTTGTTCCCTGGCCCCAAGCCGGTCCGCGGCGTCCGCGAGGGCTTCCAAGAGGACGCGGCGCAAGGGGTGGTCGCGGCCGCCCATGGGCATGTCTTCGAGGGCTTCCAGGCCCCAGGTCGCCAGGGTCGCGCGGCGATTGGGATGGCCGCTGTCCCGCATGCGACGCAGGAGCTCCGGCAAGACCTCCAGGAGCAGGCTGTTCTCATTGCCCTCGCGCAAGTGATAGGCGCGCCGGTACGTGGGCCTCCTGCCGAGGGCCTTCTCAGCGGCTGCGAGGGCACGGGCGACGGCGCGATGCGCATGCACGAGGCGCCGGTCGCTGGCCAGTTCCAGGGTCTCTTCACGCTCCACGGGATGGGCAAAGCGGTAATGGGCTCCGGAGGCCACGAGCCACCCTTCTCGCACAAGCTCCGCAAGGCACCCATCGCGGACGGCCGCGCGGGCCCTGGGCCAAGCGGCATTCAGGACGTCCGGGTCGATGCGCGCCCCGAGAACGGCGACACGCTCGAGCCAGATGCGTCCGCGTCCAGATAGGTCGCTGAGGCGCTCCGAAACGGCCACGCGAACGCTCTCGGGGCGTGGAAGATCCTCCGGCGAAACGAGCAGTTCGAGGCCCCGTCCGGGGGCCGGGGCCGGGCGCGTCCATCCCCGTTGGCTGCAGAGGCGTAGCAGCTCACCGATCTGGCCGGGGATGCCCCCGGTGCGCTCGTGCAGGGTGCGGGCGAGACGCAGGCGCGGAACGGAGTGGTGGAAGAGGTGCTCCACGAGGCTGAGGACCGCGTCCTCGCTGATGGGCGGCAGGTCGATGCGGTGCATGACGTCCGACAGTCGTGCACGTAGCTCCGAAAGCCCTTGGATGCGCTGGATCTCTGCCTGGCTCCGCAGGCCGAGGATCAGCAGCAGGCCCGATCCCTTCAGCTCCCGCGCCACGCGCTGCATGGCGCTGAGGGTGGCGGTCCCGGCAAACTGCAGGTCGTCCAAGAAGATGACCGTGGGGCCACGCTTGGGGAGCGCCAGGAGCCAAGCGGCGAGGGCTGCCGCCTCGGTGACCTCCGCGCCAATATCCTCGTCGGACCCCGGGCGCAGGGCCGACAGCAGGGTTCGGCCCACCTCAGCGGAAACCGTGTCCTCGAGCAGGGTCCTCACCCGGGCGCCGGGGCGCGTGCCCGACGGCAGGTGCAGCCACCGGCGGAGGAGGGCGATCAGCGGGGCTCCGGGGCGCTCGTCGCCGATGGCGTTGCAGCGGCCGTAGAGGTAAAGGGGGGGCGAGTCGCTCTGACGCAGGTGATGAACGAACTCGGCGATGAGTCGTGACTTGCCGGTGCCCCGGCCACCGGTGAGCAGCACGGCCAGCCCGCCGGACTTGGTCGAATGCCAGGCGTCCATGAGCTCGCGGAGTTCCGCGTCCCGGCCCACCAGGGGCAGGCCGTGGCTCCCGGACCATGCGACGGTGTCCCGGCGAGCCCCAGCGTCGTACGCGATGCGGCTGCGCCACCACTGGGACGCTTCGCCCTCCTCGAGAATGCCGCTGACTTCCCGGGCCGTGGGGCGGCTGCTCGGCACCGAGGCCAACATGTCCTGGAGCAACGAGTCGAGCAGGGGCGATACCCGGGGGACGAGGTCCGAGGCGGGGCGCAGGCGGCCCCGCGCCAAGGAGTCATAGCCGCCCGTGGCCGCCGCGGCGGCCGTTCCGGTGACGGCCTCGTAGAGCAGGCAACCCAGGGCAAAGACGTCGGAGCTCGCGGAAGGGGCTCCGCCTGTGGCGCGCTCGGGGGCCACGTAGCCGGGCGTGCCCAGGGGGGCCGTGGCGGAGCCGGCGCGGCGTGCGAATCCCAAGTCGACGAGCACGGCGCGCCCCTCTTCGTCGAGGCGCACGTTCTCCGGCTTGACGTCCCCGTGCACCCAGCCAGCGGCGTGCATCGCGGAGAGGGCCTTGGCGAGGCGAACGCCAATGGTCCGCAGGAGCGGCTCGGGGATCGCTGATTCCGCTTCGATGTATTCGTCGAGGGCGGATCCCGGGATCAGGTCCAGGAGCAGCCATGGTCGTGGGGCGTCCGCGTCGGGATGGGGCTCGCCGAGATCCTCCTCGGCGCCGTCCTCAAGGGGCGGGGTCGGGCCGCCCAGGGAGTGGTATCGGGCGCGTGCCAAGGCCGGGTGATGGACCGAGCGCGAGACCTCACGCTCGAAGGCGAGGGTGCCCCGGGCGTCGGGCTCGTCCACGAGTTCCGGCAGGAGGATCTTGATGGCCACCTCGGTACCGGCGTCCATCCCGTCAAACGGCGCCTCGAGCCGACCCCGCCAGACGCGGCTCGTGCGGCCCTCGCCCAGGGGGGCGAGCAGGCGGACGTTGGGGCTCGAATGGGCCGCTGACTCCATGTCCGAGGGGGGCTTGGGGTCAGGACTCGTGTCCGAAGGATGGCGCAGGGGGGTCATCGAGAAGCCCGAAGCGGTACCTTGTGTGCCCCGCGGACCCGCCCCATGGCGCGGTCCCCGGAACGACCTGCGCTTCGGCGCGCAGAGTTTACGCGTACACGACCCGGCAACGACCCGAGACTCCACCTTTGACTTTTCACGTCTACAACACGCTCACCCGTGAGAAGGTCCCGTTCACTCCCCTCGAGGAGGGAAAGGTCCGCATGTACAACTGCGGGCCAACGGTCTACGGCCGCCCACACATCGGAAATTATCGAAGCTTTCTCTTCGCGGACCTGCTGCGACGGTGGCTCGAGTACCTCGGCTACCAGGTCGACCAGGTGATGAACATTACCGATGTGGGGCACCTGACCGACGACGATACGGCGGACGCCGGGGGCGACGACAAGGTCGAGGCCCAGGCGCGGCGCGAGAAGCGCGACCCGAAGGAGATCACCGAGGGTTACACGGCGATGTTCCTCGAGGACATGGCGGCCCTTGGTGTGCGCGAGCCCATGGCTCGCCCGAAGGCCACGGAGTACATCGATGAGATGGTCGTGATGGTCGAGAAGCTCATCGAGCGGGGCCATGCGTACCGGGTGGAGGGCAACGTCTACTTCGACGTCAGGAGCTTCCCCGAGTACGGCAAGCTCTCGGGCAACCGCGTCGAGGACCTCGTCGCGGGCAGCCGCGTCGAGGTCAATGAAGAGAAGCGTCACCCCGCGGACTTTGCCCTTTGGAAGAGCGATCCCGCGCACCTCATGAAATGGGAGACGGTCTTCGGCGAGCATGGCTTCCCCGGCTGGCACATGGAGTGCTCGGCCATGGCGAAGGCGCTGCTGGGGGACTCGATCGACATTCACACGGGCGGCGAAGACAACGTCTTCCCGCACCACGAATGCGAGATCGCCCAGAGCGCGTGTGCCAACGGCACGCCCCTGGCCGCGGTCTGGATGCACGCCAAGTTCCTGCAGGTGGACGGCGGCAAGATGAGCAAGAGCCTCGGCAACGTGTACACCGTGCCGGACGTGGTGGAGCGTGGCTTCGAGCCGCGGCACCTGCGCTTCGCTCTTCTGCGTGGCCACTACAGGACGCAGATCAACTTCACGTGGGCGATCATGGAAGAGATGCGCGCGCGGCTCGAGAACCTCGACGAGGTCGCGGTGCTCTTGCACCGCGTCGTCGACGGGGAGAGCGGCGCGGCGGACGCCGAAGCTGGACGCAGCCTGCTCGGGGAAGTGATCTCGGGCTTTGAGTCCGGCATGAACGACGACCTGAACACGCCCGTGGCCATCGCGTCCCTCGAGCAGCTGCGCAAGCCGTTGCTCGATGGGGAAGTGGGAGCTGCCGTCGCCGTGGACGCCCTGGCGTTCTACCGCCGCGCGGCGGATGCCCTCGGCTTCATCGAGACGGACAAGCAGTCCGCGGACGCGGAGGTGGAAGCGCTGATCGAACAGCGTGGCGCCGCCAAGGCGGCCAAGGATTGGGCCGCCGCCGATGCGGCCCGGGATGCCCTGACGGCCCTTGGCATCGAGCTGCAGGACACCCCCGAGGGCGTCGTGTGGCGTCGCCGCTGATCCGTCCATGGAAAGCCGCCACATTCCCTTCCGTGTTCACATGGCGGGGATCATCGAGATCATGGGGACGTCGCTGTACAGCCAGCGCACGACCCCCGTCCGTGAGTTGCTACAGAACGCCCACGATGGCATCGTGCGTCGCCGCGCGGAGGACCTGGGCTTCCAGGGACGCATCGACGTGCTCCTGGACAGGGAGGCGAAGACGCTGACGGTGACGGACGATGGCGTCGGGCTCGACGCGGCGGAGGCGGAGAAGTACCTCGGCACCGTCGGCATGAGCCTGACCGGACTGACGAAGCGGGATAGCGGCGGCAGCTCAGGGCTCATCGGGCAGTTCGGCATCGGGCTCCTGTCAGGGTTTCTCCTGGCGGAGCGCATCGTTGTGGACTCGCGCCGTACCTCGGGGTCCGAGGCGGTCCGCTGGGAGGCAGACCAGGGCACTGACATAAATCTGGGCCGGGGCGAGCGCGTGGAGCCTGGGACCACCGTGACACTGCACCTCAAGCCGGTGGGGCTGGAGTTGCTCCCCGATGAAGAAGCGCTGTGCGACCTGGTCCGCGGCTACGCGGATTTCTTGCCGGTGCCGATCAACGTGGGCACGCGGCCCCAGCGGGTGAACCGGGGGACGGCCGCGTGGCTTGAACCAACGCCCGACCTCGAGCTCGTCGAGGCCGAGCTCTCGGAGACGTTCGACACCGCGCCGCTGGCGGTCCTGCCGCTTCAGATCGGCGGGGCGTCACCGGTCTCCGGCGCGCTCTTTGTGAGCTCCGAGCGGACCCCCGGCTTCACGTCGCGCCCGGCGGTGACGGCGACGTTGTCGCGCATGGTGATCTCCCGCCGGGTGGAGAACCTCACGCCGCCATGGGCGACGTTCTTGCGCGGTGTGGTGGAGCTGCCGGGATGCCGGCCGACAGCGAGCCGCGAAGACCTCGTCCGGGATGCGGCCTTCGAGTCCGCGCGGGAAGCGATCGAGGCCCGCGTCCTTGCCTGGTTCGCAGAGCTCCAGGCGGAGGAACCCGCGCGGCTGAAGAGCCTCGTCCAGTGGCACCGTTACAGCCTGGCGGGCTCCGCCCTCAAGGTGCCGGCGCTCCGGGAGGTCCTGCGCGACGCGTACGCCTTCCAGACCACTGCCGGGCCGCTCTCCTTCGCGGACATCCTCGATCGAAGCGCCGCCGATCCGATCTTCGAACTTGAAGCGGATCGCGTCGTGTGGTTCCACTCCGAGCGGCACCAGGAGCGCTTCATCAGCGCGCTCTTCGAGGGGCAGGGCCGCCCTTGCGTGCACACGGTGCGGACCTTTGAGGAGAGTCTGCTGGCTGCGTTTATGATGGACGCCCGGGCGTCGGGCCAGCGGGTCGATCTGCGCTCCGCGCGGGTTTCGTCCCCTGGGTTCGACGACCAAGTGCTGGGGGCCAAAGGGCGCGGCCCCGTCAGTGCGGAGTGGGCCGAAGCCCTGGGGCTCGGTGGTGCGGAGGTGTCCATCGCCGACCTGCCGGGGGACCTTCCCGCCATCGCGTTCCTCGACGAACGCCATGACCTGCGTTCGACGTTCGACGGGCTGCGAACCCAGGAGGAGATCCCCTCTGGGTTCCAAGCGCTGATCGACCGCCACCTTGAAAGCACCGCGGACGCGCGCAACGAGGTGCTCCTCAACGGGCGGCATTCGCTCGTGCAGCGTGCCATGGAGAAGAGCCCGCGCCACCCCCTTGCGAGTGTCTTGCGCCTGCAGGTGGCGGCGGCCCTCGAACGATCGGGCGCGCGGCCGGACGCGGCGTCCCAGGAAACACTGAGCCGCGATCTTGAATGGATCGCGGAGGCCCTCGCCGGTCACTGAGAGAAGAGAAGCATGGCAGAGCACAGCCTAGAGAAAGAGCTTTTTGACGCCGACGACCGCGCCATCGAGATCGCGAGGTCGGGCAATCAGCTGGGGGCTTTTCAGCTCGCCAAGGAAGTGGCTGCCCGGGCCAAGGCCGAGGGGTTGCTCCTCCCATACTTCTATGCGCAGTTCCGGCTCATGAAGACGGGGCGCGACCTGTTCGACACGGAGGCGTGCAAGGACGCTTCCTTACGAGCGCTGGCGCTCCTCGAGAGTCCCGAAGCGGCCGCGGCGTTCCAGCCAGGCTACGACGAGCGCAAGTACGGACGGTTCCAGCGCTGGTTGACGCCCTGCTCGTACGACCACCTTGCGGTCGCGACGGCGCTTTCCAACGGCTACAACTCCCCCGGGGTGCACCGCTGCGTCGCGGAGGGAATCGACGTTTGCAATCGAGTGGGCAAGCCGGAGTGCATCTCGTGCTTTCGGAGCTACGCGGTCAAGGTCTTCCGGGCGGCGGACGACCTCGACATGGCGCTCTTCAACGCGCGGCGCAACATGAGGTCCAAGCCCAAGGATGAGAACGATTCTGACACGCGCTTCGTGGGGGCCATAGCGACCTTCGGTTTGGAGCTCATGCTAGGACGCGCCTCGGTCGCGGCGTCGGCGCTCGCGGAGGCGGTTCAGCTGGAGCCGGTTTATTGGGACAAGCGCGCCGGGAAGCACGACCTCGCGCTGGGCGCGAGGGAGCTGGCCGCCCTGTTGCGGTCCGGTGAAGGGGCGCCTGCACAGGACAGCCTGGGCCTCGACCTTGCCGCCCTTGCCGCGGACGCGCCCTTGGCGGTGCCCGAACACGAGAACCCGGAGGAAGCTTATGAGCGTGTGCTCGTGGAGTCCCTCGAGTGCGCGGTAGCCGGCGATCCGGCTGGCTCAGAGGCGGCGCTGTCCCCCTGGGATGATCGGCTGCGTAGGGACGGTCTGCTGGCGTGCTGGTTCGAGGTGCGCCTTCGGCGCGTCGGCCTTGCGATCATGATGTCGGACGGGGCGAAGGAGCGCGCGCTTTCGAGCGAGCTGGAGAAGGCCGCCCTGGGCGCCGACGATCACCTGACGCTTCGGCGGCTGCGGGGGCTTTCCGGGCTCTCGGGCGCGGCCCTCGCCATGGCGGCGGTGGGTCCCATTCAGTGGGGGAGCGCTGGGCCCACGGAGGTGGGCGGTGCGCCAGTGGAGGCCGACACCGATGGCAGCGCGGCGGCCCAGGCACCCTCCGGGGAACCCGAGGCGACGCCTCAGGAAGCCCCTGCCTACGCGGAGCGCATCGAAGCCTTCCTCGTCGAGCTCGAAGGAGCCCGCGAAGCCGCAGGGGCGGACGACGGGGAAGCCGCTTTCCCGGACGTGCTCAAGTGGCTCGAGGACGAAGGGGCGCGGGAGGACCAAGCGCCTGGCTCGGAGCTTCTGGGGGCTGCGTCCCGCATGCTGCGCCACGTTCCGATGGACGAAGAGCGTGCGTCCGGTCTCTGGGACTGGGCCCGTTCCGTCGCGGCGTCCGTGCCGGATGACGGCGTGGCCCTCTCCCGGGCCGCGGAGATCGGTGGGGCTCTCGTCGACCGCGAGACGCCGCTTCTCCAGGACCGACTGAGCTCCGAGGCCATCGATCGCCTCTTCGAACGGGCCATGGCCCTCGCGCCGGACGAGGATGAGCCCTTCGGGCGCGCGGGTCTGCGCCACGTGCGGCGCAACCACCCCGAGAAGGCGGAGCGGCCCCTGGCGCGGTCGGCGAGGCTCAATCGCTACCAGGTCTCCGTGGTGATCTCGCTGGCTGGCATCTACGAAGAATCGGGGCGCGCGGGCGACGCGCTTGAGCTGATCGACCTTTCGATCCGCGACGGCTGCGACGAGCCCGAACTCCTTTGGGAAGGCGCGCTCTTGGCGCCGACCCTCGGGAGGGACCAGCTCGCCCTGTCGTACCTCGATCGATATGGCGAGCAACGCCCCGATGCCCCCTGGGTGAACTACTACCGCGCGAAGGCCCTGCTTGCGCTTGGCCGGTTCGACGGGGTCAGAGCGGCCTGCGCCCTGGAGCGTGACCGGACGGAAGACAACGCCTTCGGGCTGCTCGCCTTCGAGGCCCATGCCGCGAAGGCCCTGGGGGACGAGTCCGCGCTTTCGGACGCCCTCACGGCGGTGCTGCAGACGGCTCTCTACGCGATTGAGAGTCTGAATACGCGCGGCGTCATGGCGGCCCTCTCCCGCGCCCTCGACGCGGCCGAAGGCACGGACATGGCGAGCCCCCTCCGCGCCAAGGCACTCGCCGCCGGCCTCATGCCCGATGAGATCTTGCGCGCCGACCGCATGGCCCGCGAGCAGGTGAGTGGCCTTGAATTCTTTGAGGTGACGCTGCGTCAAACCCTCGATGTCGAAGCCTGGCAGACCTACCCCGCGCGCCTTAGCGGCCAAGGGGATTGGACCGCCTTCGATGTGACCTACGGCGTGCTGGCCGCGGACGAGCGTCAAGCCAAGCGAGCCGTCCTTCAGCTCCACTCGGCCGCCCCGGGCACGGCCCCGGAGGTCCTGCGCTGCGAGGGCAACGGCGGCGACTACAAGGACCACCCGGGAGTCACGTATCAGTCGTACTTCCGCCCGGCCGTGCCGGAAAAGGAAACGCCGGAAAAGGAAACGCCGCACGGGTAGGCGCCGGCCGGCCAGCTAGCCGCAGCCGTTGCCGGGCCTCAGGGCAGCATCAGCATCTGCAGGGCGTTCGAGAACGTGATCCCCGTGCCGTCCGGGTTCAGGGGGTCGCGGGCGATGAACTGGGTGTGGAGGGCGTCGCCGGGGGCGAAGCCCCCTTGGGTGAGCTGGTCGATCGGAACGGAGAAGCTGACCGTCCCGCGAAAGGTGCCGTTGCCCGTGGGGGCCACGACCTGGGTGCGGAAGGCGCCGGAGCCGATGCAGAGTGGGGACGAGGAATTCGTCGTGTGGGCCGGGCGGCCGGCGGGCCCGATGAAGAACAGGCCGAAGGTGGAATCGGGCAGTCGATCGACGGTCAAGTCGAGGCCGGTGGCGGCGGAGACGGAGGGAACCGCAGGCACGGAAAGCTCGGGCGCACAGCCTTCCGACGTGACTTTTCCCGGGCAGTAAGAGCCAGCGACGGGCGGTGCCGATCCGTCGAATCGAAGGGCGCCGATGTCGGGGGGCGATCCGTTGGGGTCGTTCGATGCCGCCCCTCCTGCGTCGATGCAAGGCGAGCCTGGCCCGAGGCGCAGGTCCCCTGCCAGCGGGGCGTAGAACTCGGAAGTGGCGTCGATGTTGTCCGGGCCAAAGGAGGGCCCGCCGGGGAGATTGGAGAAGAGCACCTGGGAGCTGGCGCCTCCGACGGGGCCGCGATGACGCTCGACGATGGTGTTCCAGACCTGCGGAACATGTTCGAGGAGCGGGTCCACGGAAGCGGTCCCATAGAGCGTGCACGACCGAAGCCGAGCATTTCCGAACATCGTGAACGGTCCCGCATCAAAGCCGTCGATCACCGTCCTTGTGATGGTGGCGTCCCACGCAAGGGGGCCCCTCACGCCGGAGGGGTTGCCGATGATCGTGCAGTCGGTGATCGCGGGCACCCATAAGAGGAGGTTGCCGTCCGGCAGGCCAGCGGTGTCCTTGGGGCCGCGTAGGACGCAGCGCACCAGGCTCGGCGCAGCTTGGCCAAAGAGCGCGCCGCTGACGAGGCCGCCGGGGCTTCGATTGCTGTCGAAGAGGCAGTCGATCATCTGGCCCGTGGTTAGGTCCCCGCGCAGGATGGAGATCCCCTGGTTCCTTCGGAAGACGCAGTCCTCGACGCGGGTCGTGCCACCCACGAACTGCACCACGCTGATCAGGGAAGCGCCGAAGTTCGGAGGTGGGAACGCGAAGTTCTCTTCGAACAGGCAGTCGCGAAGGACGAAGCTGCCGAGTTCGAAAGTGCTGGCGATCGCACCGAAGGAAACGGCGGAGCCGGCGAACTCGGAGCGAACGATCGAGCACTCCTCGACCAGAGTGTTGCCCCGTTGGTTGTACAGGGTGAGCGCATTCCCCGTGCCTGTCCCGGGCCGCAGGCCCTGGAAGGAGCACTGGCGCACGACGATGTTAACGGGGGTCTCGATGTTGATTCCGCCAGCCCCGCCGGACGTTTGCTCGCCGTCGAAGGTGAGGCCCCTGACTTCGATCGACGCGCCTGGTGTGTCATCATCGCCGCGGATCACCGAGGAGCGCAGCGGGCTCGCATTGGTCGGAGCGACGATCGCGTCGCCCGCCACAGGCCCGATCACACTGATCGGGACGGTCGACACAAAGGGCTCGTAGAGGCCAGGTGCCACAAGCACGACGTCCAGGGCCGACACGGCCGCAGTGGCCTCCGCGATCTGAACGAACGGCGCCCCAGGGGAACCGTCCCCGGCCGGGGCCGCGAGGCTGTCCACGTACCAGGTGGCTTGAGCGAAGCTCGGCGCGCACAGGGCGGCGAGAATCGCGAGCGGCGGTAGAGAGTGCTTCAAGGTCGAATCCGGTCGGAGGATGGGTCCCTCAGATCGTAGCCGAGCGCCCGGACTCCCGCAGTGCCCATCTGCGCCGGTCCTACCTTCCGAACGCGCTATCTACGCACAAGCCGACGGTGGTCGCGCTACATTCGGCTGGCCCCGCGATGGGGCACTTCATCGATCGATCCAAGGCCATCGAGTCACCATGACAAAACTTCGTATCACCAGGCGCGAGACGCTGATCGGTTCCGCGCTTGGGATTGCTGGGTCGCTCCGCCCGAGGCCTTCCCGGGCACTGGCGGACCAGAGCGCCGACGCCCCCGTGAATCCCGGTGCTGGAGATTCGAAGCTGCGCTTTGGAGTGATTACGGACGTTCATCAGGACGTCATGCATGATGGTGTTGAGCGCATCACCTCCTTCGTCTCGGCGATGAAAGACCAGAACGTGGACTTCGTGCTGCAGCTCGGTGACTTCTGCCAGCCGAAGTCAGGCAACGACGCCTTCATGGAGGCGTGGAGGCGCTTCGATGGACCTCGGTATCACGTCATCGGGAACCACGACATGGATGGCGGCTTCAGCCGCGAGCAGGTCGTGAAGTACTACGGGATGAGCGCTCGGTACTACAGCTTTGACGTCAAGGGACTGCACTGCATAGTTCTGGACGGCAATGATCCCGGCGGCACGTCGGGGGGCTACGCGCGTTTCGTCGCGGAGGATCAGCTGGATTGGCTGCGGGCGGATCTAGAAGCCAATCCGCGCCCCACTCTTGTCTTCGTGCACCAGCCCCTCGACTCTTCCGATGGCGTAGATAACCGTGCAGAGGTTCGGGCGATCCTGGACGCAGCGGGGCGCCAGGACGGGCACCCCGGGGTCATCGGTGTTTTCTCTGGTCACTCCCATGTGGACTACTCTCGTCTTCTGAATGGGATCTACTACACGCTGATCAACAGTGCCTCGTACGTATGGGTCGGGGGCGACCATCAACACGAAAGCTACGACCCCAAGGTCCACGAAGAGCACAAGTGGATCGGCCACACCTGCCCGTATCAGGAGCCGCTCTGGGCCGTCGTCACGATCGACAAAGTGGCCGGTGCCATGGATGTGGATGGCACATCGACCAAGTGGGTGGGCCCTGACCCGATCGCTTGCGGCGCCGACCCAAAGGCAGGCTATTGGGGATGGGCGCCCCCGTTTGCTGCACCCCGCGTGTCGAGCTGGAGGTCCCCACTGCAGGGCCATGGCGACCTGGACGGGGCGTAGCGCTGTGCTGGCCTGATACCGAATTTACGGTACGGCTTTGGCCCCAGGCATTACGGTGACAGGATGCTCCTCATCAGCCTCCTCAGCGCCGCGGCGTGGCTCCCCCAAGACGCCGTTCTTCCCTCCCCGAAGATTGATCTCATCGTCGAGTTTGTCGGCGGGAGGGACGCGTCCCGGAGCGCCGATTTCCAGGCCTTTCTGGAAGCCAACTTCACGGGTGTTCAGATGACCTCGGGGGCTGCGCTACGGTCAGGGAAGGTGCCCGTGTCGGCCCTGGACGATGCTGACGTGGTCATCATCGACACGAACCTGGTGGGGGTCCTGCCCGCGGGCTTCTCCAAGCCACTCGTGGCGATAGGCGGCTCCGGCGTGCACACGATGGAGGGCATCGGCGCGAAAGCCGATTGGCTCTGACTGTGCCTCACCGGGGAAGCGCACGGGGTGCGCTTCGAACACGGGGTTTTCCAAGGGCCCCGCTTGGTGGATCGGACCACTGAGTCGAAGGTTGACCCTTACTCGCAGAAGCGCATCGATGCGTGGCGCGTCCACGCCGAGATGGAGGGGCCCGGGCTCGTGGCCGCCCGCCGGCGCTTCGTGGAT
>CAJXRJ010000122.1 GCA_913058555.1 uncultured bacterium | reverse complement strand
ATCCAGGACATCGACGCCGCGCGCGACGCTCGCCGCCTGGTTCCGGGCGAGCCCTTCGCGCTGCTCGACCGTTGCCTGGCGAACCTGGCGCATCGACACGATGCCCCCGGGCGTCGCATCGATGATCTTCCCCTGGACGAGGGCCGAGCCATCCTCCTGGATCTCGTACGTCAGCTGGATGTTGGCGTCCCAAGCGGCTTCAGCATCCCCGGCCCCCACCACGATCCGTTCGAAGGAGACCTCCGGTCCCGAGCCGCGTAGCTCCCAACCCGAAACGCCCCAGAAGGTGTCGTCGACAAGGCCGAACGGCATCCCAGGAAAGGAGCCTGGAATGATCCAGAACCCGTTTTCATCGCCGGCCCCCTCCGCCCCATCGAGGACCCGAATCACCGCCCGCGCTACGGGACGTTCCCCCGGGAAGAGCGTGGCTGGCTCGGGATCGAGCTCCGGCGCAAGGGGCCGCTCCAAGAGGACCCAACGGAACGGCACGTCCGCGCGCTCGTACATGGCGGCGAGCAGATACAGCGGCCAGCCGCGGCGGCCCAGCCAGACGCTCGCCGCATCCTCATCGCCCTCGTAGGTGCGCTGGCGCACGTCCAGGGCTGCGTGCAGATTCCGGGCCCGCTCCGTGGGACTCGCCGCCCCGCCGTGGCGGTCGACGAACTGCATGATGCCTGGCTCAAGGTCCGCGGGAATCGAACTCGCGCGCTCGATCTGCGCGCCCCAGGCGCGGAGCTCGTCATCCCGCGCTCGCTCCACACCGAATCCCGCCAGCGGCAAGATCTCCTCGTACGAGGGCATTCCCGGTTCGGGCACCTGCCGATCCTGGGAGTCGGTGAAGACGTGCACCGTCCCCCCCTCGAACGGGACCTCTTCGTGGGCGCCTTCGAAATTGCGGGCCTCAAATCGCCCGCTCCCAAGGGTGTCCGGCACGAACACAACCCATCGACTGATCGCGAACGCCTTCTCAAACGATGCGAACCGCCAACTATTCGGCGCGGGCCGACTGCCCTTCACACGGCCTTGGTGGCGATCCCAAACCTCTTCGACCACGTCTCCGATCTCGAGCGAGGGCAAGACCCACTCACCGTCCGTGAGGGCCGGCTCCAGCACCCCGCCGTCCTTGCGCAGGACGCGGATGGTCTGGGTGTCTTCCGATGCGGGGCGCTTGAGCAGGCTATCGGCACCGACGCGGTCGGTGGGAACCGTGAGCGTGTGGCTGCGGCTGTGGAACGAACCGTCCTCGAAGTAGTAGATCAGGCCAAGGTCCAAGGCCTCGATCACGCTCGTATCGCCGAACGACGCGGCCGCCGCAAGGGCTTCCTTGACGCTCGGTGCATAGGCCCGAAAGAACGTCTCGGCCGGATCCACCTGCCCGAGGCGGCGGGCCGTCTCCCTCATTGCCTTGTCCCCTGGCCGGATCTCAAGCCCGCGCTGAAGCGCTGCGAGCGCCCCGCCGCGGTCCCCCACGGCCAGCTTCGCCTTGGAGAGGTTGCGCCACGATTCCGGCCGCATGGGAAAGTCCAGCGCGCGAGCCTCCGCGGCCGTCACCCGAACCATGGGATCGGCACAGGCATTGACCAGATCGTCCAGGGCTCGCCGGGCAGAGCCGGAGCCCGCGTGCTGTTCGCTCCAAACGCTCGCGCGGTCCAGCAGCGTCACGAGCCGTGGATCTTGGGTTCCACCGAGGGCCTCGATCACGATCTCCATCGCCGCAGAACTGCCCGCAAAGCCCATGAGTGTCTCCCAGGCCAGGGCCAAAGACGCCGTCGAGTTCCCTTCGTATCGAAGCGATCCCATCAGCATTTCTCGCCCCCCAAGGTGGGCCGGAAAGCTCTCCAAGAAGCCCCGCAACTCTTGACGAGAGGTCGTCCCCCGGGCGTCCAAGGCCGATAGCGCCAGGCACCGGGCGAACCGCGGCCAGGCCCGTTCAGGCGCAGCCTCGATCCAAGCATCCGCGAGCTTGAGCGCCTCCAAAGGGCGATCGCCGCCCAGGGCGAATCGAAAGCGCGCCCACCGCGCATCCGCCAGGTCGATACCGGACGCCTCGATCTCGTCGAGCAGCCCCAGCAGCCGCCGACGCCCGATCTCCTCGGGGAGGTGTTGGGCTCCGTCCAATGCGGCGAGCTGCTGCAGCCGGTACGCGGCCACCGCCTCTGGTCCAGCGCTCTCCGCCGGTGCCGACACAGCGATGGCCGCGTCGTACTTGCGCGCATGGACGGCGCGCAGGGTCATCACGGCCGGGGCAAAGGGCCCACTCACCGGGGGGAACGATGGGTCGAATCCTTCGATGGTCCGGACCTCCCCCGCCTTTGCCCACGGCAGATCCTGTGGCGCAGATCCTGCGGGCGGCTCTTCCAGCCGGAGAGCCGGCCCCCCACGCTCCGAAAGGACACGGGCGGCCACCGCGGAGGCTCCGCCCGTGGGGACACGCACGAGCAGCGCGTTCCAACCGGGCTGCAATTCGACCTCCACCAAGTGACGGTCCGTGCGTCCAAAGGGATCGATGCCTGAGTCCGACACGGCCATCTGTCCGTTCCACCAGGCGCGAATCGCACCGGAGGATCGGATCTCGAGCACCGCGGCTCCGGCCGCGGTGTCCCCGGGCCCGCGCACGAATGCAACGGCAAACGTCAGCCCGGCCTGGGGATAGATCGGCCGCGCCAGGGGCACGAAGGCACTCCCGGGTTCACGCTGCGCCGGGACCCAATGGCGCGGCACGCCATCCGCGGCGGTGTAGCCTGGGCTGAACGCCTGTGGGCCTTCACCTGCTTGGCATTCGAAGGCCGGACCGGGCGCGATCGTTGGGGAGACACCGGGCACCGGAGCATCCAAGGACCCCAGGGGACCCACGACGTGCCACTGGGTCACGAAATCGCCGTAGAGTCCCTCGGGGAGGGACGAGGCCCCTGGCGCATAGCGTGTCCGGCTCATGCGGCGATGGGCCAGGCGCCTCAGCCAGTACGAGGCCTCTGCATCCTGAACGCGACCAGCGAGTTCGAGGTAGCGCGACGTGATCGTCACATCGGAAAGATCGCTCTCGCCGTCCGCCTCAAGGCTCCAGAGCCTAAGCACCCCATCGAGCACCAGTGGCGAGCCCGGATTCCCCTCGATGGCGTCCACCAAGGCTCGCTCCGCGGCGACCACGTCGCCTGAGAAGTAGCCGGGGTGGGCGACGAGAAGCTCCGGCGAGAGCTTGGCCTCCGCCGTGCCTCGCCCGAGTGCGCTGGCAACGGCCCCCCCGGTCTCCGTTTGGACGCCCTGCAGCCCAAGTCCATGGGCCAGGCCCGTCGACGCCACGCCGCCGGCCAACAGCGCCCATGCCCAGAGTTGGCATCGACCCAGAACCACGTTCGATTCAACGTAACGACTCATCGGACCACCTCGACTTTCAGCGTCTCTTTCTGCAAACGATCCACGGTCTTGGCGAAGGCCCGGAAGGCGGCGTAGTCCTCGGCAGCCACTCGGTGCGTCCGGATCTCAAAGTTCTCCCGGATCTCAATCCGGAGGCCCTCGTCGCGACGTTCCGTCGTCACCTCGCGGCGGTATAGGCCAAGGGATGTCTCTTCCTCGATCGATGTGGGAAGAGCCACCACCTCCGAAGCGAGCGGGAATAGGTACACGATCTCCCGTCGCGATGACCAAGGCATGCCCATGAGCAGGTCGGTCCTGCGTTCCGTCTCGGAGGCGAGGGAGGCCAAGAGATTATGGGGCGAGAACGAGGCAGGTAACTCGAGGGCAGAACCCGAGGGGCGCCCCATGGATTCGGGCCGCGCGTCCATCGTCAGGGTCACGGGGGTGCCCAGGTCTTCGTAGTCGCCATGCTGCGCCACGGGATCCATCACGAGTCCACCGAAGCGTCGGCTCAAGATGGACTCCACCGCCTCGTCCCGCGAGGCATCATCGCCCCCGAAGAGTGAGCGAAACGCCGGGTCCCAGCGCCCCTTGGGCCGCTGCACGAGCCGTACCTGCGCCCCCGAGGGATCGCGCATGTCCAGCATCGTGAAGTCCCCCATTTCATTTTCACTGGCCTCTGGAAATGGGATGCGCTTGAGCTCGACGCCATCGTCGCGGACCACCACAACCTTGGCCCCACGATCGGCGTCCGGGAGAACCTCCAGCGGATGCGACGTCGCCGTACCGTCCAGGAACATCTCCTGGATGCCCTCTTGCTCCGGCACGTATGCGATGCAGTGGTTGAAGTGATTCACCATCGCCACCTCCAGGTCCTCCTCGAAGCGCCGGCCTTCCGAACGGATGATGACCGGCCAGCTCTCGATCCCGACCTCGCCGAGCATCGCCTTGAGCAGAATGGCCTTGTCCTTGCAGTCCCCGAATCTCCGGCTGAAGATGACCGGCGCGCTGTAGGGCTGGTAGCCGTGCACGCCGAATTCCCAGGCGTTGTATCGGATGTCGGTCACGACAAAGTCGTAGATGGCACGCAGCCGATCGCTTGGGCTCTCTTTGCCCTCCACAAGCTCCGCCACTTTCGCCTTCATCTCGGGGCTCACCGAGACCTCTTCGCGAATGAGGTTCCACCACCAGCGCCCGAAGGACTGCCAGTCGGCGTACGTGCTGGCCTGGACGCGAAGGCGCGATTCCTGGGGCGGCGGCTCGAGGGACTCACGCCGGCGCGGCTCGAGATCGGCAATGCGCCAAGTGTGCTGCACCGTGCCGTCTTCGAGGGTGGCGACGACCGGCTCGACGCCTTCGGCTCCGATGCCCGTGACGTGCACGTCGAGATCTACCCCGGGGCTCGCCAGGAGGACCACCTCCGCTTCGCGCACGGGGAGGCGTGGGTCCGTTCCGAAGGCCGCGTCGACTCCGATGTAGGTTCCAAAAATCGATGGGCGGAGGTCGTCCCGGCGCCATTCCATGTCGACGATGTCCCCGGGCTCCATCGGCGGCAAGTCGAGGCCGAAGAAGCCGCGTCCGCCGGTCCTGCCCGTGCGGGCGCGCTCGACCGTTCCGTCAACGTGCACCACCGACGCGGCGAGGACGCGCACTTCTTCGTCGCCCGGGTACGCCCGGAAACCACGGCGGTCCATCTCACGCACGCCGGCGGGGCTAAGCACGCGCTCGACCATGCGTTCGTAGCGCCGCGCCGTGCCATCGGGCCCCGCCTCGATCACGAGCCGGTGAAGCAAGACCTCACGCGGCACGTCGTCACCGCTAGCCTTCGGTCCGTGGACGCGCCGCTTGAGGATGTCTTCGAGGGGCTCTTGGAAACGCAGGTGGAATGCGCCTTCGCCCGTTGCGATCACGCCGGATGCCGCTGCGCTGGAACGATCACGGAGGTACTCCAGGTAGCGCGCGTCGTCGGAGTTCGACGGGTCAAACTCCAAGCTGCGCTCGATCGCTTCGATGGCGGCCCCATAGTCCCCGGCCGCGGCCAAAGCGCGGGCGCGCCAAGCATTCAAGTGGGGCGCATCCGGGCAGAGGGAAACCGCTTCGTCAAAGACACCGAGAGCCAGCGCGTTGGCGCCGGAAGCCAACCACCTACGGCCCGCCCAAATCCGAACACTGAGGTCGTAGGGTTCCTTTGCGAGCCGCTCACGCAGCTCTTCCTGGATCTTGGCACGCTCCTCCTCCACGAGCCCGCCCGCGAGCAGTCGCCGGCGACTCATCTCTTCCGTCGCTGGGCGGAATCCCGCCGCGGCCGCCCGCTCAAGGAGCTGGGCCTTCAATGGATCACCGGGCGCAAGGGCGCCGGCCGCGTCGAACGCCACATGGGGCCATTGCTCGATCCCGCCCATGCGAGCCAGTTCGCGGGCCTCAAGACTCGCCAGTTCAGAGGCGCCGCGGGACCGCAAGAGGGTGTACCGAGCGGCCCGTCCGGGGATGGAATTGGGCCGCAAGGCAAGGGCACGGTCAATGAAGCCGAGGGCACGCTCGTCCAGCCCCTGGGTACCGCTCGCGTGATCGGAGTACTGCTCCATCAAGTAGAGGCGATCGCCGTGCTGCTCGATCGCCAGCCGAAGCTCCGCGAGCCATGGGTTGACGTCCTCCTCGACGTCGAGGGCGCCGGCCACTCGCATCGTGTAGAGACGGGCAAGGTGAGCAGCCGGGCTATCGGGCGCCGCCTGCCGCGCTTCACGCGCGGGCACGTGCCCTGGTCGGTCCTTGCGGGGCAGAGACTCCGCGGCCGCCGTCAGCCAGGCCATTGCGACGAGACCGGAAGCGTCCTCGGCATCGCGCAGGGCGGCGATTCCGGTTCCCGGCGCCAGCACGCGAGACGTGACCCTGAGCCGTTGTCCGGGATCTGCTAAGGGGCGTTCTTCTTCTCCGCTCGGCAGCTCGGCCGTGGAGACAAGTCCCAGGGGCTCGCCGGTCTCATCGTTCACCAGGCGCGCTACCAGGGCGGGCGACCCATCCTGGGCGCCCACCTTGACCGCCACTTCGTTCCACCCAGCACGCAGGGCCACCGCGACCGTGTGCCCGTCGAAACCAAAACCGTGGCGACCCAAGGCCTCGTACACGGGCTGCCCATTGACCCAGACTCGCAGCTCCTCAGCGGCACCGACCATGAGCACGGCGCCGATGGCGTCCCGGGATCGCACCCACGTGCGAGCCACCACGCATGCCTGTTGGTCGGGATAGACAAGGCGGCCGAGATGCATGACGGCCCGGGGTCCGGGTTCCGGCGCCACGCGCCACCAGACTTTCGAGCTTGCACCCTTGCCGCGGAAGGGCTGGAGCGAGGGGTCCTTCTCCGCGGGCGTCGCCCGCTTCATCCCTCGGCCCCTCTCGTTGTCGAAGGGACCCGCGAACTGCCACTGCGTCAAGGGTTGAAGCGACCGCGTATCGCCAAGCAACCATCCGATCCGGGCGCGCAGGCCGTGGGCCGATTCTGGAAGCTCAAGGCCGGAGAGCACGGGCTCCCAGGCTCCCGTGTAGCCGCTGCCGATCGTCTCTGCGACCATGACCAGCGCCGCCTCAAGCTCGGCGGCCTCGCGTGCATCCATGGCGGCTCCGCCGGCGCACTTCGCTGCGAAGGCCTCTAGCTCCGCGCGCAGCTTCGCCGCGATGGCGGGGCGATCCTTGTCGAGGATCAGCGCCGCAATGTCATCGAGGAGCGGGTCCGCGACCTCTGCCTGACGGGCGGCCCGTTCCGGGTGAGCGGCATGGGCCGCGGGAAGGCCGAAGGAGTGAGCGTCAAACGACCATGCCGTCGCGGCCAAGGTCAGGGCGCCTGCGGCGCAGAGGGGGAGATATCGCATCCGGGACGTGGGGGTAGTCGGGCGCGCGTGGGGATCCTGCCCACGCGCCCGACTATTAGACCCGCATTGCCCGAGTTAGGAGGCTCGACAATCGGCTGCCGTGCTTAGCTAATGGCGATCGCAAGTGCGATCGATCCAACAACGACGAGCACGATCAAAAGGGCCAATCGTGTGTTCTTCATGGTGACTCCTCCCGGGTGACCGGGGCCAGAAGAGGTTCACCTTGTGTTACGGGGGCGCGCCCCGGTCATTCACACAATCGAGCGCAGCCTGGGTGCGACGACCCGCGGAACTACTTGCCGAAGCGTCCGCGGCTCTCGGATCCGGAGTTACCGCTCTCGGGGGAACCCTCATCCTCGTATCCGTGCTCGCTGTACTCCGCCTGGTACTCGTCAGAGTTCACTTGGGAGTCCACTTCGGTGCTCTCGCTCCCGGCCGTTTCGGACCATGGCTGGTGGAAGACCCCGGGCAGGGTCTCCAGGAGACGCTCGGCGCATGCGGAACACGGAATCCCGTCCTCGTCTTCGTTGAGGGATCCGACGAATCCCCCGCACTCAATGCAGCGTGTTTTGGCGTCTGTCATGACCCCCCATCTATCGGGCCCCGCGTTGCCTCCGCTTGAGGGCCCATCCCGGGACTGTCAGTCGCAGGATGAAGACGAACCTGATGGGGCCTTGGGAAAGAGCACCAAAAGCGTGCGAATTGTGCACCCGCGGCTTGCCGGCTGACGA
This sequence comes from uncultured bacterium, assembly GCA_913058555.1. GTDB lineage: Bacteria > Planctomycetota > UBA1135 > UBA1135 > Saltatorellus. The sequence continues at coordinate 5,729 of CAJXRJ010000122.1, read as the reverse complement.
AATAGCACTAAACTGGTGCTGATTCAGTCACCCCAAGCATGCTCAAGCTCACCAAACGAACCGAATACGGCCTGATCGCCCTGGTCCACCTGGCAGATCAGGCAGCCGCTGCCCCCGAGGGCACGCTGGCTGAGGTGGTGAGCGCCCGCGCGATCGGGGACCAGTTCCCCATTCCACGGCGCCTTCTCGCTGAGTCCCTGAAGGCCCTCCAGGCCGGCGGCTTGGTGGATTCGACCCGTGGATCCCAGGGCGGCTACCGCCTGGCCCGTGCCGCCGAGAGCATCTCCCTCGGCGAGATCGTGACGGTACTCGAGGGCGCCCCCTCCCTGACGAGCTGCGCCGGCCTCGGCGCTGCTTCCGCAGGCGGCGGCTGCGACGTCGAGCCCGTTTGTCCTATCCGCTCCCCCTTGGCGCGTCTGCGCTCAGGTATCTGGGCCCTGCTTGAGGGGGTCTCCCTTCAGGCATTGGCCGACCGCTCCGTGAACCCCGTGGCCCTGTTCTCGGCCGCTAGCTGAGTTTTGACCGCTAGCCGAGCTTCCACAAACCTTCCGATGATCAACACGCCCATCTACCTCGACTACCAGGCCACCACACCGGTAGACAAGCGCGTCCTCGACGCGATGCTCCCCTACTTCACCGACGCGTTCGGGAATGCGGCGAGCAGGAATCACGCGTTCGGCTGGAAGGCCGAGCAAGCGGTCGATCTGGCCCGCGAGCAGATCGCCTCGATCATGAACGCCTCCGCGAAGGAAATCGTCTTCACGTCGGGTTCGACCGAGGCGATCAACCTCGCGATGAAGGGCGTCGCCGACATGTACGGCTCAAAGGGCAAGCACATCATCACGACCTTGGCCGAGCACAAGGCCGTGCTCGACACCGCCAAGCACCTCGAGAAAGAAGGTTTCGAGGTCACGTACCTCAAGCCCGACGGCAACGCTGCGGTCACCGCCCAGCAAGTCAAAGACGCCATCCGCGAAGACACGATCCTCGTGTCCGTGATGTGGGCTAACAACGAGGTCGGGACCATCAACCCAATTCGCGAGATCGGCGCGGTCTGCCGTGAGAAGGGCGTGCTCTTCTTCACGGACGCGACCCAAACCGTGGGCAAGATCCCCGTGGACGTCGAGGCCGACAACATCGACATGCTGTGCCTTTCGGGCCACAAGATCTACGGACCGAAGGGCGTGGGTTGCCTGTACGTGCGCCGCCGCAAGCCGCGCGTGCGCCTCGTCGCCCAGATGGACGGCGGGGGCCACGAGCGCGGTATGCGCTCTGGCACCCTGAACGTGCCCGGCATCGCCGGACTCGGCGCCGCTTGCGCCGTGGCCGAGGCCGACCTCGAGAAGGACATGGCCCATTGCCTTGCCCTCCGCGAGCGCTTCGAGTCCAAGATCTTCGCCGCCCTCGACCACGTCGAGATCAACGGCGACGCCAACAGCCGCCTTCCGGGCTGCTCGAACCTCTCCTTCGCGTACGTCGAAGGCGAGTCGCTCATCATGGGCTTCAAGGACCTCGCCGTGTCTTCGGGCTCCGCCTGCACGTCCGCGAGCCTCGAGCCGAGCCACGTTCTCCAGAGCATGGACGTCGGCGACGAACTCGCCCACAGCTCCATCCGCTTCGGCTTCGGCCGCTTGACCACCGAGGCCGAAATTGACTTCGCCGCGGAACAAGTGATCGGCGCAGTGAAGAAGCTCCGCGAGCTCTCGCCGCTCTACGAGATGGTCCAGGAAGGCATCGACCTTTCGACCATCGCCTGGACGGGTCACTAAACCGTCCCCCCCACCGAACACGCACCACACACTCTCTTCTCTCGGCACGCACGAACTGATATGGCTTATAGCGACAAGGTCCTCGACCACTACGACAACCCCCGCAACGTCGGGTCCCTCGACAAGAACTCCGACACCGTCGGCACCGGCATCGTCGGCGCGCCCGAGTGTGGCGACGTGATGAAGCTTCAGATCCAGGTCGAAGGCGACACCATCGTGGACGCTAAGTTCAAGACCTTCGGCTGCGGATCCGCCATCGCCTCCTCGTCCTTGGCCACGGAGTGGATCAAGGGCAAGAAGGTCGACGAGGCCATGCAGATCTCCAACACGGAGATCGTCGAAGAGCTGGCCCTTCCCCCGGTGAAGATCCACTGCTCGGTGCTTGCCGAGGACGCGATCAAGGCCGCAATCAGCGACTACAAGACCAAGCAAGGCGCATCCGAAGCAGCCGCTCAGAAGGCCTGATCGGAACTGCCGCACGCTAAACTGCGCGGCGCCCTTCCCACACGAAACGAGGAGAAACGAACCATGGCCATTGGAATCACCGAACGCGCGAAGAAAGAAGTCACGCGCATCCTGACCGATCAGAACATGCCCGACGGCACCGGCCTCCGGGTCGGCGTCAAGGGCGGCGGCTGCTCGGGATTCTCTTACACCCTGGGGTTTGACGACGAGATCAAGCCCACCGATCAGATCAACGAGGAAGAGGGCGTGCGCGTGGTGTGCGACCCGAAGAGCTTCCTCTACCTGAACGGCACGGTGGTGGACTTCGAAGAGAGCCTCATGGGGCGCGGATTCAAGTTCACGAACCCGAACGCAGACAAGAGCTGCGGTTGCGGCGAGTCCTTCTCGGTCTGAGAGCCCCTATGGCATCCCCTTGCTCTGAGTGCCGCGCAAAACTCGAGACTCCGCTCGCGTGCGGCGACTGCGGAGTCTTGATGGAGGTCCCGAACGGTCCGGGCGCCGCCCAGCCGACGCCCTTCGAATTGCTGGCGCTCGAGACGGCGATGGCTATCGATCCGGAAATGGCCAAGAAGCGGCTCCGGCGCTACACGCGCCTGGTTCACCCTGACTTCTACGCCATGGCCGGCGACGAGCAGCGAGCGCGCGCAGAGGCCCACAATGCGCGCCTCAACGCCGCCTACGACCTGGTCATCGACGACATGGCCCGTGCCGATTGGCTCGTGCTTCACTTGGGTGGGCCGACCGAGAAGGAACTCGGCGCCATGCCCCAAAGCTTCCTGATGGAGGTCATGGAGTGGAACGAGATCCTCGAGGAGAACGCGCCCGGCAGTCAGTGCCTCGCGAACCTCACCGAGGAGCTCCGCCAGCACCGTGATGGCCTGATGGGCTCGGTCACGGCCGCCCTGACGCCCCTCCCCGAAGCCGGCGCGCCCGTGCTTCAGGATGTGCGCAAGCTCCTCAATGCGCTCCGCTACGTAGATCGCGCCCTGGCCCGCGCCACCGGCGCCGCGGCCGCCCACTAACTTTCTCCTAGCCAAGCACCAATCCAACCGTGGGCTACATAGAACTCGACGTCCTCGACAATCAGCCGAAGCGCGTCGTCATCGGCATCGATCTTGGGACAACCAACTCCCTGCCGGCCATCTGGAAGGACGGACGGCCGGAAGTGCTGCGCATCGAAGGCGAGCCCGCGCTCGTCCCGTCGGTCGTGCACGTGAGAAACGACGGCACCGCCATCGTCGGTCGCACCGCCCGGGCCCAGGCCCTCGACGACCCCGAGCACACGATCCACAGCGTCAAGCGCTTCATGGGCCAGTCCCTTAGCGACGTCGACCCCGCAGTCCTCGACCGCTTGCCGTACAGCGTCACGGAGACCGACCGTGGACTCGTGCAGATCAACGTGCACGACAAGTCGTTCTCGCCCCAGGAGCTGTCGGCCCTGATCCTGCGCGAAGTCGCGGCCCAAGCGAGCGTGGCCATGGGCGGCGCTGAGATCATGAGCGCGGTCATCACTGTGCCCGCCTACTTCGACGACGCCCAGCGCCAGGCCACCCGTGACGCGGCCCGCCTCGCGGGCATCGAGGTGCTGCGCATCGTCAACGAGCCCACCGCCGCGTCCCTCGCGTATGGCCTCGACCAACGCAAGGAAGGCAACGTCGCGGTCTTTGACCTGGGGGGCGGCACCTTCGACGTCTCGATCCTCAGCATCGAAGACGGCATCTTCCAGGTGCTCTCGACCAACGGCGATACGCACCTGGGCGGAGACGATGTCGACGCGGTGCTGATGGATATGATTCGCCAGGAAGCCGAGGGGTCCGCGAAGCCATCGACGTTCGACGATCCGTCGTACCGCCAGGGGGCGCGACTCGCTTCTGAGAAAGCCAAGATCGCGCTATCGTCCAAGCCGGAGGCCGAGCTTGTGCTCTCGCTTCCAGAGTTCGGCGTGAACGTCAGGAAGCGCATCACGCGCGAAGAGTTCGACGCGGCCATCACGCCGCTGGTGGATCGCAGCATCAAGAGCTGCGCCCAGGCCCTCGAGGACGCCGGGCTGGAGACGAAGGACATCGACGAAGTCGTCCTCGTGGGCGGCTCGACCCGCATTCCCCTCGTGCGCGCGCAGGTGGAGCAGTTCTTCGGCCGCACGCCCCACACCGAGCTCAACCCCGACGAAGTCGTGGCCCTCGGCGCCGCGGCCCAGGCCGAGATCTTGATGGGCGGCAGCCGCGACATCCTGCTTATGGACGTCACCCCGCTCTCCCTCGGCCTCGAAACCGTGGGCGGAGCCGCCGAGAAGCTCGTCCAGCGCAACAGCCGCATCCCCTGCTCGATCACGGAGGGCTTCACCACCTACGTGGACGGCCAAACCGCCATCGAGTTCCACGTCCTGCAGGGCGAGCGTGAGATGGCTGCGGACTGCCGGTCCCTCGGTCGCTTCAAGCTCACCGGTATCCCCCCCATGCCCGCGGGACTCGCCAAGGTCGGCGTCAAGTTCCACTTGGACGCCGACGGCATCCTGACGGTGACCGCCAAGGAAGAGAGCTCTGGACAGACCGCCTCCATCGAGGTCAAGCCGAGCCACGGCCTGACGGAGGAAGAGGTTGATGTGATGCTCCAGCAGAGCTTCGACAACGCCAAGCGCGACTTCGAAGAGCGGCGCCGCGTGGACCTCATCGCCGAGATCGGCACGATGCTGCGCCACACAGAGGCCAACCTCGACGTGGCGCGCGAGCACCTCGACCGGGAGTCAGTGGAGGATCTCGAGGAGGCCATCGCCGCGGCCAAGGCCGCCGGAAAGAGCATCGAACTCGACGAAGTCCAGGCGGCACGGGACGTGCTAGACCGGGCGACGATCCCCCTTGCGGCCGTGCTCATGGACGGCGTCGTCAAGCAGGCAGTCGCGGGCAAGAAGCTCGGGGACGTCTGAGGGACCCATGGGCGGTGCCAAGGGCAAGAGCGGCGCGCGTGGGGCCACCCGCGCCGCCCGCGCCCTGGAGAAGCTCGGAGTCGGCTTCACGCTCCTCGAGTACGAGATCGCCGCAGCCCCTGATGAGGAAACCCTCGGGGAAGCGGCGGCCGCCGCCCTCGGCGTCCCGCCGGAGACCGTCTTCAAGACGCTCATCGCTGACGGTGCCGATGGGCTGCTCTGCGCGATTCTTCCGGTGACGGGAAGCCTCTCCCTGAAGACCCTTGCGGCGGCGGCGGGCACCAAGCGAGCCGCCATGGCCGACCCCGCCGTGGCAGAGCGCGTCACGGGCTACGTGACGGGCGGCATCAGCCCATTGGGCCAGCTCAGGGCCCTTCCGACCTTCATCGATGCCAGCGCCGCCGACCTGGCGCTGATCCATGTGAGCGCCGGCAAACGTGGGCTGCAGCTGCGCCTGGAAAGCGGCGACCTGATCCGGGCCACAGGCGCCATGGTTGTAGATGGCCTCTCGGTGTAGCAGTCTCTGGGCATGCGCCCTTCGACCCCTGTCTCTTATACACATCTGACGCTGC
>CAJXRJ010000121.1 GCA_913058555.1 uncultured bacterium | reverse complement strand
TATCGTCGGCAGCGTCAGATGTGTATAAGAGACAGTCCCACCGTTGGAGCCTTGGGGGCTCCGGCCCTCGGTGTGCCTGCTGGCCTCCGCCCTCGATCCCAAACCATCCCACCATCGAGCCCCACCTCGGGGACCATTCAGAAGCCATGCTCGAACTCATCCTCGCCACCTGCCTGACCTCGACCATCCACGCCCCCTTCACCGCTCCCGCCCTGGAGCCCGCTCCCCGTTCGAGCGCGGCGGTCATCCAAGAGAAGACCGCGTCGAAGGACCTTTTTCCCGCGCCTAAGACGGGGATCACCCTCCACGTTGGCGACAACGGCAACGAGATGAGCATGTTCGACCTTTGCGCTGCCTACGCGCAGGTGACCGGGCAGCGGGCGACCTACGGCGAAGACACCGAGAGCCTCTTGAAGCAACGCCGCGTCAAGCTCGACCGGAGCCTCGACGTGGAGCCGGAGGATCTCCAGTTGGTCTTCGAGACCATGATGATCGGCTCGGACTTCGTGATCATCCCTGTCCTTGGGGAGCCGACGCCGATCTTCCACGTGGACAGCCTCCAGGGGGCGGGGCGTAGCAACCTCAGGGCCAATGCCACTTACGTCGATCCCGACGACGCTGTGATCCTCGAGAATCACCCCGCTGTGCTATTCACCACGACGGTTCAGCTGCCGAACGTGGACGTGCGGCAACTGTCGAACTCGATGCGCACGATGATCACGGATGCCAACACCCAGCAAATGCTGCCCGCTGGGAGCTCCAATTCCATGGTGCTGGTCGGGTTCGGGAGCAACCTTTCGGCCCTGCGTTCCATGCTGCTCATCATCAATGACGCGGCAGGAGCGAACGTCGAAGACATGATGGCCCGGGTTGAAGTCCTCCGGATCGAGAACGCGGACGCCGAGGACCTCGCCAAGATCATCTCCTTGACGTTCGGCGCGAATCTGCCCCAGGGGCCCCAGGGCCCCCAGCGTTATCGGCCGCTGACCGTACTGTCCGACGAGCGGACCAACTCCCTCGTGATCCGTGGCACCCGAGATCAGGTCGCTCGGATCAAGGAGCTGGTGGTGGAGCTGGACATCGAGATCAAGGCCAAGGGCAAGAAGTAACCCACCTGTGGCGCCCCTGGCCCCTTATCGCCGCCGGGCCCAGGCGTTACCCTTCGACCATGTCATCGATGAAGGGGCGTCCGTTCGGGGCGGGCATAGTGAATCAGTCCCCTCAGGGGGAATCGAACCGTGGGTCCAAGGGACCCGCGGTTTGTCTCGTTTCCGGTGGCATGGACTCCGCGGTCGTTCTGGCGGAGGCAGTGGCCCAGGGCTTTGACGCGTATGCGCTGTCGTTCCGCTACGGCCAGCGGCACTCCGTCGAACTGGAGGCGGCGGCCCGCGTCGCAGAGGCGCTGGGGGCCCGGGACCACCGCACCGTCACGGTGGATCTCTCCACCCTTGGTGGATCGGCCCTCACGGACGATATCGACGTGCCGAAGGACCGCTCGGATGAGGCGATCGGTCATGGGGTCCCGTCCACCTACGTTCCCGCGCGCAATACGATCTTCCTGAGCGTGGCCCTTGGCTGGGCGGAGGTGCTCGGGGCCACCGACCTCTTCGTGGGGGTCAACGCGGTGGACTACTCGGGCTATCCAGATTGCCGGCCTGAGTTCCTGGCCGCGTTCGAGCGCCTGGCAGGCCTCGCGACCGCGGCGGGGACCGAGGGGGGCGACTCGTTCATTGTGCACGCTCCCCTCATGGAGCTTTCCAAGGCTCAGATCACCCTGCGAGCGGTGGAGCTTGGGGTGGACCTTGGGTTGACCCATACCTGCTATGACCCGGTGCCGGCGGAAGGGGGTGGCAAGGCGCTCGCCTGTGGCCGCTGCGACGCCTGTCACCTGCGACTCGCAGGGTTCCGGGAGGCCGGTCTCCCGGATCCGGTACCCTACGCGGTATGATTTGTACCGCAAAGTCAAAGGGCTGGGTCCTCCCCGGATCTCCCGTGGGGGCCACCCCCTAGACGGTCTTCGCCTGCGCGCTCCGCGGCGGCACTTTTCCCGATCGCCGAATACGGCTCCTCGATCCACACCGCTCGATGAACACAGACGCTCGCGAATCGGGTGCCCTTCCGGTTCCGCCCCCCGTTCCCGTGGACGACCCACGGGTCACCGAGCTGCGCCAGCTCTTGGCCATCATCGACACCCTGCGCGCTCCGGGCGGATGCCCATGGGACGCAGAACAGACCCAGGCGTCCATGGCGCCGTGTCTGGTGGAGGAAGCGCACGAACTCGTGGAGGCGATCGAGTCCGGCGGGGTGCCCGAGCGGGCCGCTGAGGCCGGGGACGTGTTGACGGCCCTGGCGCTCGTCTGCCGCATCGCCGAGGACGACCAGGACTTCGACCTTGGGGTGGCGGCGAAGGTTGCGGCCACGAAGCTCGTGCGGCGTCACCCCCACGTCTTCGGGGAGGCGGGCGCGAGGAGCTCCGGCGAGGTGCTCCAGTCGTGGGAGGAGATCAAGCGTGCCGAGCGCGCCGAAGAAGGCACCGACACGAGCGCCCTCGCCGGTGTGCCCCACGCCATGCCTGCCCTCCAGCTGGCGGGCCGCGTCTGCCGCAAAGCCGTGGGGGCGGGCTTTCATTGGAAGGACGCCCGCGGCGCCCTGGCGAAGCTGGAAGAGGAACTGGACGAGCTGCGCGAGGTCCTTCCGGTGGATCTGCTCGCGAGCGCCGCGCGGCCCAAGGTCCCCGAAGGCGAAGTGCGCGCACGCATCGAGCACGAGCTAGGCGACGTGATGATGGCGGCAGCCTTCCTCGGGGGCTACCTCGGCCTCGACCCCGAAGCCATGTGCCGCGTCGCGGTCAAGCGCTTCGACACGCGCTTCCGGTACATGGAAGAGAAGCTCGGTGGCAGCGTCACTGGCCACACCCTCGACGAGATGTTGACCCAATGGAATCAGGCGAAGGAAGTGACCGAATGACCGAAGCGATGCTCGACGTGCAGGACCTCTACAAGATCCACGGCGGCTCCGGCGAGGACCATCCTGTCCTGCGGGGGGTGACGTTCCGGGTGGAGCCGGGGGAGTTCGTCTGCATCATGGGGCCGTCCGGTTCAGGCAAGACGACGCTACTGCACCTGCTGTCAGGGCTGGATGAGCCGTCGGCGGGACAGGTACATCTCGGGGGCGTGGACCTCACGCACGCGGGCGAACGCCGGCGCACGGTCGTTCGCCGGGATCAAGTGGGGTACGTCTTCCAGTTCTTCCACCTCATGCCAAACCTCACGGTGGAGGAAAACATCGGATTGCCCCTCGCCATCGCGGGGCGCTCCGTCAAGTCACAGTCCGGGCGCATCACGGAGCTCGCGAAGACGCTGGGCATCGAGGAGCGTCTCGGGGCACTGCCCCACGAGCTTTCCGGCGGCGAGATGCAGCGTGCGTCCATCGCCCGGGCGCTCATCGGTGGCCAACCGCTGCTCCTCTGCGACGAGCCCACCGGCAACCTCAGCCAGGCCGCGGGCCGTGAAGTGATGGAGGAGCTCCGGCGGGCCTGTGACGACGAAGGTCGCACGGTCGTGCTTGTCACGCACAGTCCGCGGGACGCCACCTTCGCCGATCGCGTGCTCCTCTTGGTGGACGGTGAAATGCGTGCCGAAGAAGAACTCCGAGGGCCCGGCCTGACCGAGGACGACATTCACGCTGCGCTCAACCGCGCTTCCATTTAAGGGGCGCATTCCATGGGACTTGCTTCGATCATCGCCCGGCGCAGCATCACGCGCCGCCTCGGGCGCACGCTGTTCTCCATCCTTGGTGTGGCCCTGGGCGTCGCGACGGTGGTGGGGGTCGTCACCCTCGACCATGCCACCATCGAGGGTTACGCCCGGCCGCGCCAGGCCCAGGACCGGCCCGACATCGAGTTGACCGCCGCGGGCGGCATCGTGGGCACGTCCGAAGCCCTCGAGAACCTCGAGGGCATCAGCGCGGCGTCGCAGTTCTTCCAGAACGAAGCGACCCTCGAAGCGGCGTCGCCCGCGGACGGGCGACCGGCCCAGGTGCGCGCCCAGCTCTATGCCATCGAGGCGCGTTACGCCACGAGCTTTGCGCTCTTCGGCGTCGAACAGGGCGCCGACCTCGCGGTGGATGCGCCGGAGGCCCAGGTCCTCATCGGTCCTGCGATCGCCCGGGAGCAAGGGGTCGGGCTCGGCGACATCGTGCACCTCTCGCGCCCCGTTCGGGCCTCCCGCAAGCGCTGTGAAGACGGTGTACTCGTGGACCTTGATACGGGTGAGATCGATCGTCCCGTGCCCCAGGCCTTCCGCGTGGTGGGGATCTTGACGCGCGAGGGCGTCGGGCGTTCGGCGGCGGGGAACGTCGTCGTGGTGGACTATCCCCAAGGGGAAGCTCTCTACCGGGGGACATCCATTCAGCCACGGTTCTGGGCGGTCAAGGATCCGACGGTGGATCTGGAGCGGCTCCGGCGAACCTTGGCTTCAACCTACAGCTACGCCCTCAACAAGGGCGTGGTGATCGGGCAAGCGGCGGACGAGCGGGCCTTCCGGACGGGCGTTCGCATGCTGGGGCTCCTGGCGCTCGTGCTCGGCCTTTACGTGATCTTCCACACGCTCTCGATGTCGTTGACGGAGCGCGTGACCGAGGTGGGCACCCTGCATGCACTGGGGTCCACCCGCGGGCAGATTGGGCGGGTCTTCTTCGTGGAGGCCGCGGCGCTTTCCGGCGCGGGGGCGGTGGTGGGAGCCGGGCTCGGGGTGACCCTCGCCTACGTGTCGGCCAAGGCCGGGATCACCACGCTGGGCGTCGGCAAATTCGTGCAGACGTTCCACGTGCCCTGGGGGACCGTGGGCCTTCTGACGCTGGTCGGCTTTGCCGTGGCGCTGGTTGGTTCGGTGTACCCCCTCGTGATGATCGGCGGGACGAACACCCTTGCGGCGATCCGTGGGGAGGACGCGCTCAAGCGCACGAAGAAGCAGTCCGCGAAGTTCCACCTCATGTACGCGGCGCTGCTTGCGATCCTCGTTCCGGGGCTCTACCTCGTGCTCGTGCCGGTGGTGGGAGAGATGACGGGGGAGCTCGTCGGGGTTCTCCTAGGGCTCCTCGGGGTCTTAGCGGTCGTGATCCTCCTGTCGCTGCTCTTGCCCGTCGTTCTCACTGCGCTTTGCACCGCCATCTCCAAGCCCCTGAGCACGCTGTTTCCGTTCGCCGGCCGCATCGCCACGCGGGCGATGCAGGACGCCCCTGCACGCATCGGTGTGTCCGCTTGCGCCATCGGACTCGTGGCCGCGGGCTTCGTGGGATTGCACGGCATGACCGCGAGCCTGCGCGGGGAGGTCGAGACCTGGGCCGCCGAGGCCGTGGATCAGAAGGTCTGGCTCCAGGGATTGCCTCCCACAAAGTTCGACGACCTCGCGGCGCACCTCATGGGATTCCCGGGCATCGTCGGTGTGGAGAAGGGTTCGGCGCGGCAGTACGCGCCGTTTCTGATCGTTGGAAGCAACGGCCCCACGATGTCCGCCTACGGCCCCCTGGCTGAGGGCGCGGACATGCTCGAGCGTTTCGAAACAGAGCGCACGATCCTGCTCTCCAGGCGGCTCGCGAGGGACCTCGACTACGCGATCGGGGACTCGGTGCAAATGAAGGCCACGGGGGGCGCCGTCATCGCCTTCGAGGTCATCGGAATCACGGATGCCTACGGCTACTGGACCCACCCCGACGAGCGCATGTACGGGCTGATCAGCGACCGATGGATGGCCAAGGACTTCTGCATCGCGAGCGAGGTCGTGACCGCAGCCTCGGTGCGCTTTGATCGATCGCGTCCCATGACGGCGGAGGGACACCTCGGCGTGCTCCGCGCGGCGCTTGAGAACCTGCATCCGGAGACCCCCTCCTTCCAGCTCCGGCCGGGCGTCGGGGTTCGCGACTACGCCCTGCTGGATATCGGTCGGGACTTCATCGTCTTCGATCTGCTCCTCGCACTCATGGCGGGGCTTGCGGCCCTGGGTGTCCTCAACGGGATGCTGCTAGCCACCTTGGAGCGCACGCGCGAACTGGGGGTCTTCAAGGCCCTCGGGGCGAGCCGAAGCCAGGTGGGTGGAGCCATGTTCCTCGAAGCCATCGTCGTCGGGGTCGTCGGCGGCGGACTCGGCGTGGTTCTTGGGTTGTTGTCGACTCCTGTCATCGTCAAGGCCCTCGATTCCATCGCGGGCCTCGACCTTCAGGCGACCTCACCGGGCCTTTGGATTCCCCTCACGTTCGCCGGCGCGGTCATCGTGGCGGCGCTCTCTTCCCTCTATCCCATCTGGCGCGCGCACACCGTGAACGCTGTGCGCGCCGTCCGCACCAAATGACTAGCAAGCTCTTCCGCTCTCTCCCCATGGTCGGCGCGCTCATCGCGGTGAATTTTGTGGGGGCCGCTTGCGGCCCCTTGGCCATCGAGCCCGCTGTCCAAGCGGAGAACTACGCGAGCGTTTGGCACGACACCCCCGACCGCACCTGGGTGCATGAATCCACGTGGGCCAATCGATTGCAGGACTGGCGCGTCGTGGATGGGGGACTTGAATGCGTGGAGGCGCGGCCGCGTTTCGGGATGCGGACGCTGCAGCTCCTGAGCCATCGCCTCGGACATCTGGGACGCGAGGGGTCGTTCCGCACGCGGGTGATCGTCGATGCCTCCGATGGGGACCGCGCGGGCAGCGCCGCGGGGTTTCTCGTGGGGGCGGGCGGTGCCCATGTGGACCCTCGCCTGACGTCGCAGGTCCACGGAACGTCCGCCCAGGACGGCGGCTACCTCGCCATCGTCGACGGAGCCGGGCGTGCGCGCTTCGTGGACTTCGAAACACCCGTGGCCAAATCCAAGGGCGGCCAATGGGTCATGCGCACCGACTCGGGCCTCGAGGATTTCAAGCCCGTGGAGGGGGTGCAGCTGGCGGGCCCAGGTTTCGCGGCGGCGGGGCCAAGGCCGATTCAGCTCGAGCTTGTGGGGGCGCGCTTCGATGGCGAACGTACGCTGACGCTGACGGTGCGCGACACAGCGACAGGGGACGTCCTCTCGACCGCCTCCCTTGTCGGCGCGCCGCCGAGTGCCTTTGACGGGTCCGTGGCCCTCGTGTCCCACCGAGGCCCCAAGGCGCCCGCCGTCGATGGCGAGAAAACGGCCGGAGGTAAAGGCTACTTCTTTCACAGTTGGGATCTCGGCGGGGAGCTCGTGGAGTTCACGCCCGAGGTGACGTTCGGCCCCATCATGTTTGTGCACTACACCGTCGATGAGCGCGGCGACGGCGGCGGCGGCGGGCGCCTGCGAATGACGGCCCAGACGGGGCTGCTCGGGAAAGACGACACCCGCACCGCGACCCTCGAGGTGGAGAACGCCAAGGGCAAGTTCGAGACCGCGGCCTCCGCGGAGTACGTGGAAGACAGCGCGACGTTTCACTTCGAAGTCGACGGGGTCAGCACCACACAGGACCTCGGGTTCCGCGTGCGTTACGTGCCCTCTGACCGGTCGGGGGAGCCCATAAACAGCGCCGGGCAGATCTACGAAGGCGTGATCGCCGCGGCGCCGCCTGTGGGGGAGATGACCATCGGTGTGCTCTCGTGCCAGAAGTCCTACACCGGCGGGCTCAAGTGGAACGAAAACGGCCTATGGTTTCCGCACAAGGACGTGCGCGACCACGTGGCGGCCCACGGGCCGCACCTGCTGTACTTCGGCGGCGACCAGATCTACGAGGGCGACCTCACGCCAGCGGTGCGCAGCCCCCACGGGGCCGCGATAGGTGATTACCTCACGAAGTGGTACCGCCATGGCTGGTCCTTCGGCGAGCTCACCCGGCGTCTGCCTACCGTCGTGGTCACCGATGACCATGACGTCTACCACGGCAACATCTGGGGCAACGCCGGCGTGACCATGGAGGCGACGCGCGAGGGCATGTCGCGCCAGGACCGGGGCGGTTACATGATGGGCACGGACTTTGTGAATGCCGTGCACCGTACCCAGGTCGCCCACCTGCCGGCGCCCTACGAGTCCGCTCCCCTGGAAGGTGGCATCACCACCTACCACACGACTTTGGAGTGGGGCGGCGGCAGTTTCGCGATCTTGAACGACCGCATGTACAAGTCCCCGCCCGCCGTGGTGATCGAGGGCGGCGAGTTCAAGAACGGCTGGTCACAGAATCCGAACTTCGACGCGGCGGCCTCCGCGGACGTGCCCGGTGCAACGCTGCTGGGGCCGAGCCAGCTCAAGATGCTCGGGGAGTGGGCCGGCGCCTGGGAGGGGGAGTCCTGGTTCCGGGCTTGCCTCAGCCAGTCGCCCTTCGCCAACGTGGCGACCATTCCCATGGATGCCAGCTCGGGCAGCGTGATCCCCGGCATGGCCGTGCCAAAGCCCGGGGAATACGTTATGGGGGACAAGCGCGCCGCGGACGGGGACTCCAACGGGTGGCCCCAGACCGGACGAAATCTAGCGGTGGCCGCGCTCCGTGACGCGGGCGCATTCCACTTGGCAGGGGACCAGCACCTCGGGTCGACCCTGCGCTACGGCCTCGATCAGTTCGACGACGGCGGTTACGTTCTCGCCTCCCCCGCTGTTGCCAACACTTGGCCACGCCGGTGGTACCCGAACCCCGCCGACCGTCAGCCCGGCGGCGCCATCGAGCCAGGGGTCAAGTCGCCCCTTGGCCGATTCTTCGACGGCTTCGGGAACCGGATGACGGTTCTGGCCGTGGCCAACCCCATCAAGACCGGGGTGCAGCCCATCGCTCTCCACGATCGCATGCCCGGGTACGGGATCGTCCGAGTGCGGCGCTCGGCTGAGGGGGTGAACGTGGTCTTTGAGGCTTGGCCGAGATTCGGTCACCCCGATGATCCTGAGGCTTTTCCCTATGGCGGGTGGCCCGTGGAGTTCTCTGCGCCGGCCCGCCCCAGGTGACTCTCAAAGGGGTGAAGTGGGTCGCGCCAGAGAAGTTTTGGCGAGAACTTCGGAGTGAGATCTGGACACCGGGTTCCGGAACGCTATCTTTCGCCCTCCCGCGCGGGGATGTAGCTCAATTGGTTAGAGTGCCGGCCTGTCACGCCGGAGGTTGCGGGTTCAAGTCCCGTCATCCTCGCCATTAAATACGCGGTTCTGCCCCAAGGCTTTGGAGTTCTCTCCTCGGTACTTTGGCAGTCCGGCGACCAAGACCGCCCTGATTTCGAGTCATCGAGATCGGGGCGGTTTTTCATTCGATCGACCTCGGCCCGCTGGCTCGGCCCGCTGGCTCGGCCCGCTGGTTCGGCCCGCTGGTTCGCTCCCAGGCCAGCTCGCTGGGCTTCTCTGCCTTCGACCCCGCCCTCGGCGGGCATTTGCCCTTAGCTTCGGCCCTTCGGGCGCCGTAAGGTCACTCCCCATGGACTCGCGCATCGAGGAACTGCCGCCACCGACCCTGGTGGAAACCGAACCAGCCTTTGAGCGCCTTCTCGACGCGCTCGAGGGCGAGACAGAGATCGCCGTCGATACGGAGGCGGACTCCTTCTACTGCTACCGGGACAAGGTCTGCCTATTCCAGGTGACGGCCGGCGGCGAGGATTGGCTCGTCGATCCGCTGAGCGACATCGACCTTGGCGCCTTCGGGGAGGTCCTCGCGGACCCGAACGTCACGAAAGTCTTCCACGACGCCGAGTACGACGTTCTGATCCTCAAGCGTGAGTTCGACTTCAAGTTCGCGTCGCTCTTCGATACGCGCGTCGCTGCAGCGGTCCTCGGCAGCACCTCGCCGGGCCTCGCCTCCGTGCTGTCGACCCACTTTGGCGTCGAGCTGGACAAGTCCCAGCAGCGCTCCAACTGGGCGAGGCGCCCCCTGAGCCCCAAGCAGATCGCCTACGCGCGCCTGGACACCAGGTTCCTCCTGCCACTGATGCACGAGCAGAAGGAAGAGCTCGAGCGCCAGGAGCGGGCCATGATCGTTGAGACCGAGTGCCGGCGGCTGGAACTCCTTGAGCCGCCGCCCATCGAGCCCCACCCGAACGACTTCGCGCGCATCAAGGGGGCCCGGGCCCTCGATCCCAAGGGCATCAGCGCCCTGCGGGAGCTTCACGGCATGCGCGAGAAGCTCGCGGAGCGCTACGACCTGCCCCCGTTCAGGATTCTCGGCAACAAGACCATGCTGGAGATCGCCCAGGTGCGGCCGCGGAACGAGAAGGAGCTCCTACGCATTGACGGCGTCACGCCCAAGGTCCTCGGGCGCAGCGGTGACCGCATCCGACGGGCCCTGGAGCGCGCGGAGCGGAACGGGCCCATCTCGCGCCTGCCCACGCCACACCGCCGCGACGGGACCGGAGGGCTGGACGAGATCGAGTCGGAGCTCCACGACCGGCTCAAGCGCATGCGCAAAGAGGCGTCGGAGAAGGTGGGCATCGAGTCGGCTTACCTACTCAATCGGCACATCCTCCTGCAGCTCGCCAAGGAACGTCCGACGTCCATGGCGGCCGTTGAGGACCTCGAATGCATGGAGCCCTGGCAGCTCGACCGCTTCGCAGATCAGGTCCTGGACGTCGTGGTGGCCTTCGAGCGGGATTTGGCCAGGGGCAACGTCCCTGATCGGCGGCGCTCGCGCCGCCGCTGATGCACGGCGGACACGGCCGGGGGTCAGTCCCCGTCCGGCAGCTGCCCTGGCAGTTCGCGTCTTGGACCCCGGCTTCGCCACGGAGCTGTCCAACACTGAAGCTGCCCATCACACTGGCGGGCCATCAAAAAAGCCGGAGCCCCTTGCTGGGTTCCGGCCTTTCTTGAACTGGTGGAGACGAGGGGAGTCGAACCCCTGACCTTTGCATTGCGAACGCAACGCTCTACCAACTGAGCTACGTCCCCGTGGTGTCGGGATGATACGGATCGAGGGCTCCGTCGCCAGCCCCGAATTTCAGAACTGAGGGCCCGAGAGGGTGCGGGAAAGGGCCGCAGAGGGGATTTCTGGGGTCCATTTGGGTTCGGGGCCAGGCCGCCAACCCGGTGGGCCAGAGTGGGATAGGCTGCTAGGGCATGCTGCGTTTTCCCCCCCGAACTGCGGCCATGGTCCTCGCAGGGGCCTTTTGGCTCCTTGGATCCCCGTCGTTGGCCTCCCCGCCGGCGAATGCGGGCCTATCGCTCCGTGGACCGAGGGGCCAACAGGCCCAGCCTGACGGCGCGGCGGAGGCCCGCGAGCGGGAGGCTATCGATCTGGTGCTCGGGGCCGTCATCGACCTCGAGCGCCTCGACTTCGCCGAAACGGATAGGGTCCACGCGACCGTTGGGCGCGCCGCCGGGGAAGCCCTCGCCCTGAGGCCCGGGCCCGGGGTTCGCTTCAGCTCGGTTCGACGGGGCCCAGCATTGCCTGACCAGGTGGAAACCTGGGTGGTGCCAAGCGCCTCGGACCCTGCGCTGCGCGCGAATCGGACGGCCCTCCTTCGGGCAGGTGACTCCCTTTTCTTCGTGCTCCCGGAGGGGCGTGTCGGACGCCTCGAGGTCAGCTACCAGGCCGCCGAAGGCTGGGAGCTCACGCGGGATTTGGTGGCCTCCGGACAGAGCTCGATCCCCCGGCCGTCGACTCGGCCCGTGGGAGCCGTGGTGGATTCGGGGATGGGTCACGTGATCGTGCGCCTTCCCAAAGTGCACGATGCCAAGGCAGCGTCGCTCATGGTGCATGAGCTTGAGGTGGAACGTCCCGTGGGATCGGGGCAATGGCTGCTCGCCAAGCGATTCGCACCGGGCCAGCACGAAGACAAGATCCGGGGACTCTTTGGCGAAGGCCCATCAAAGGAGCCGCTCCGGCCCAACTCGGTGGCGCGGATTCGTGTGCGGCGCGGGATCGAAGCTGGACCGTTGTCATCGCCGGGACCCGTGACGGAGCTGGTCGCTGCGGGCGGCGACCCAGAGCTTCGCCGCCGCGCGGCGGCCCTCTCGGTAGCGAGTCTCATCGACCTCGATTTCCAAGTGCGCCTCGAGGCGAGCCTCGCCATCGGGTTGCTCGGCGAAGAGGGGCGCCAAGCCCTGGCCGGCGCGATCGCTGGCGACGACAGCCTCGCTCAGGCAGCCCGCGAGCGCCTTCGAGTCATCGATGCGGCCGAGCAGGGGGGGCCCGACCTGCCGCGTCTCCTCGGAGAGGCGGCCAAGGCAGCCGCCGTTGGCGAGGGATCCATCGCAGCGGCGAACATCGGACAGGCCTTCGACCGGCCCCCGGCAGGTCTCGTGGGGGGCGATCCGCTGGGCCGGGCCGCGGCGATTCTTCGGCTCGTGGATCGAGCCGAGCGGGGCGCGACCATCAAGGCAGCGGACTCCCAGGATGGCGCTGCCTTTGACGTGGCCCGGGACTGCGCCATCGCAGCGGCATGGGCAGCGGCCCTTGGGGAGCTGGACCCCGACCCGCGGGTTCGGGAGCTCTGCAGGTTCCTGGGCGAGCTCCGTATTCAGCCGTCGATCGGTGCCTTTGAGGCGCCGGTTCCGGGCTGGTTCCTTCATGGGGTGACCCGCCAAGCCGCCACTGAGTTTCAACCCTTCGCGGATCCAAGGGAGCCACTGCCTGCACAGGCGTTGGATTTGATTTTCGACCTGTCCGCCCGCGAGGAGCTTGGGGATCGCCGGATTGGACCGGCCCTCGCCCGTATCCGTGCGTATCTGGTCGCCGCCGATGCCCGCGGCGACGATGTGTCGATCACGCCGGAATCTGGTTTCCACGACTACGACGCGGGCCTCGTCGAGCTTGCGTTGCGCCTCGTGGAGCGGGCGGCATTGGAGCCCCTGGTGGCGCGCAAGATCGAACTTCTCGATGCGGTGGAAGCACTGCTTCCGGGCCCCGCACTGACATTTGCCGCGTGGCGCGAGACGAGCGATCGGCGCTGGGCATCACCCTCGGCATCCCTGGGGGGCCGGGGTGAATCGGGTGAATCGGGTGAATCGGGTGAATCGGGTGAATCGGTCGCAGCGGCAAGCGGTGGGCGCCGTCAGATCGTTCTGGAGCACGCGGATCTGGGCGACCTTGAGCAGGTGCTGCTCGACCTTGCGCTGGATGCGGGAGCCCTGGGAAGTGCGTCCCGGGTGGACGTCGACATCTTGCTTCCCGGGGGCGAATACGGTGAGTTCGACAAGCGCCCTCACCTGCTCGACGTGCCCGCATCGGGGATCCGCATCCTGCCGAAGGACGCCGGTGGGAAAGTGGTCATCCACGCAGGATTCCGTTCCATGGGGGCCGTGGACTTTGTGCTCGAGAACGTCACGGTGGTGCACGGAGCCGGTCAGGCGCTGACCGTCATGGACGGGGGCCACGCCGTGGCGATTGGCTCGACCCTCAAGGGCAGGGGCAGGGTGATTCACATCTCCTCGGGGGAGGTGGAGCTCTTCGAGTGCACGGCCCTGCCGGCGGCAGGGGGCGCGAGCCAGGGCACGATGCTGCAGCTCATGGGCGGTGGCCGTTTTGCCGCACGGGCCTCGGTGTTGCGGGCGGGGTCGCTCTTCATCGGGCAAGGCGGCGGCGGCATCTGGCTAGACCGATGCGTCCTGGACGCGGCCGACCGACCGATCGTTCAGGGACAACTAGGGGGCCGGTTGGTGACGCGAGAGACGCTGTTGCGCGGTGACGGCGCTGGTTTGATGTCGGTGGAGCAAGGGATGCTGGCGGCCACCGTGCTCGAGGCGGCCTTCCAGCCCATTGGGCGCAGCGGCGCGGGCCCTGTCTCTTATACACATCTCCGAGCCCACGAGACTAGGCATGATCTC
>CAJXRJ010000120.1 GCA_913058555.1 uncultured bacterium | reverse complement strand
CTGCATATCGTCGGCAGCGTCAGATGTGTATAAGAGACAGGCGTGCAGAACTGCACGATCGTGAACAACTCCGCCACGTCCAACGCGGCGGGCGGCATCCGCAACCAGGGCGCGAGCCCGATCATCACGAACTGCATCCTGTGGGGCAACACGGGCCCCGGCGGCGCCATGGGCCCCGCTAACCAAGTCACCCCCGGTGCCAACGTTGACTACTGCATCGTGATGGGCGGCTTCACGGGCGGCAACGGCAACCTCGCCGGCGACCCGATGTTCACCAACGCTGCCGCTGGCGACTACACCATTGGAACGGGCTCCCCCGCAGTGGACGCCGGAGACAACAACGCCCTCGCGGCGTTGGTCACCGTGGACATCGCTGGCCTCGGCCGCTATCAGGATGACCCGATGACCCCCAACACGGGCATCGGCTCGGGCGCCATCGATATCGGCGCCCATGAGTACCAGGCCGGCGCGATCGGCATTGTGTACTGCACCGGGGCGGCGAACTCCGTCGGCCTCAACGGCGAGCTGAGCGCGATCGGATCCTCCGACGCCTCCATGAACGACGTGACCTTGCTCGGCTCCGGCTTGCCGCCGAACCAGTTCTCGCTCTTCGTCACGAGCCAGACCCAGGGCTTCACCGCGAACCCCGGCGGCAGCATCGCCAACCTCTGCCTGGGCGGCATGATCGGACGCTTCCAAGCCCCCGGCCAAGTCATGTCCACGAGCTCCGCGGGCACGCTGACGTTCCCCCTGGACCTCACTGCCCTCCCCACCCCCATGGGCACCACGGCGGTCACGTCCGGTCAATCCTGGAACTTCCAGGCTTGGTACCGCGATTCGATCCTCGGCATCCCGAGCTCGAACTTCACGGGCGCCATCGAGATCACTTTCCAGTGATCCCGAGCAGGGCGGAATAGCCCTCGCGGAACGTCGGGTAGCGATACCTGAAGCCGCTTTCCCGGAGCCGGTCCCCTCGAACACGCTTGTTCGTGAAGGGCCGGCTTTCTTCGTGGGCGTCGTCCATGCCGGGGGCAGGACCAGGTACGCCAAGCAGATCGGCAATGAAGGACAGTACCTCCTCGCGGAGCACCGGCGCTTCGTCGACGCCGTTGAGGACCTCCGCGCCGCAGCTCCCCCCCAGATGCCGGTCCAAGAGATGCACCGCCGCCCGCGCCGCATCGTCCACGTGGATCCGGTTCGTCCACTGCCGAACCGGCGGGGCCGGATCGAAGGTGCCCGCGCGAACGAGGTCTATGAGTCGCGTGCGACCGGGCCCATAGATGCCCCCTAGTCGAAGGGACGTGCCATGGCCGCGCGATCGCAGAACCGCCTCGGCTTCCGCCATGCGCTCCCCCTGGAATCGAGCGGGCTGAAGCTCCGTGTCTTCGTCCACCCACTGCCCGTCATTCTCCCCGTAAACAGCCGTCGAAGAGATGAACACCACGGGCGATCCTGGGCTCGTTCGATCCAAGGCCCCCAGGGCATGGCCAAGGCCCCTCGGGTAGGCCCGTGCATAACCCTCGTCCGTTCGTTCCGAAGCGGCGACGGCGTAGACCATGGCGTCCATGCCACTTGGAAAACGAAGGCTCGCCGGATCCGCCACATCCCCAGCGATGGGATCCACGCCGCTGGGAACGCGGCCCGCGTCCCGGCGCACGCCGATGACGCGGTCGCCGCGCCCAAGCGCGAGCTTTGCCACGCGGCCGCCCAGGTCGCCGCAACCGACGATGAGGAGGTTCACGCGCTGTAGGAACGCAGGAAGTCGAGCAGGCGTGCCATGTCCGCCGGAATCTCTGCCTCAAACGTCATGCGCTCGCCGGTAACCGGGTGGTCGACGCAAAGCTGGCGCGCGTGCAGCGCCGGACGCTCCAACTTGGGCGCCCCCTTCGGCATGGGAGACTTGTTCCCGCCCTTGGGACCATAGACACGGTCCCCCACGATCGGCAGGCCCGCCGCCTGCAGGTGCACACGGATCTGGTGGGTTCGGCCAGTCTTCGGATGGGCGGCGACCAGGGTCGCGCCGGGCAGGTCTTCGAGGCGCTCCATGAACGTCTCTGCGGGTCGCGCCTCTCCGGCCTCGACCTTCTCTTCTTCGAATCGCAAGGGGACCACACGCATGCGGTCCGGGCTGACGGGCGACGACTCGACGGCACCGGTGAGCCATTCCGTATCGAAGCGCGGCCTTCCGTACACCACGGCGTGATAGGTCTTCTCGACGGTGCGCGTCTTGAACTGCTCCTTGAGGTGCTCAAGGGCGGCTTCGGTCTTGCCGAGGATCAAAACCCCGCTCGTCAAACGATCCAGCCGGTGCACGATGCCCGGGCGGTTGGCCCCTTGGACCTCGGGCAAGGGCCCGAAGCGCTTGACCGCCAGGTCCGAGACCGTTCCGCTGAGCTGGCGGGGATTGGGGTGCGTCACGAGGCCGGCGGGCTTGTCGATGACGGCGATGTGATCGTCCTCGAAAAGGACCACGAGATCGACGATTCGTGTGCCACGCACATCCGTCGAGACCTCTCGGCCATCTTCCGCGTCGATGTGAATCTTGGAGCCGGCGCCCACGTGAATGCTCGGCCGGGCAGCCACCTCGCCGTCCACGGTGACCGACCCGTCTTTGATCGCCCGCTGAACGCGGCTCCGGGACCAGCCTTCCAAAACGTCGGAAAGCACGATGTCGAGACGGGCGCCGTCTTGTTCGCCCTGGACGGTAATGGACCGCTGCATGATGCCCGGGAGCATACGGGGGCTCCGAGCCGACGGGCGGCCCACCCCGCCGGAACAGGAGATTTGACCCGGGATTGGGGCGCCCAAACGGGGCAGGCCGGTCCTGGGATCACCCCGTGGCTCGGTGGCGGCAAGCGCATTGGTCCGCCAGGAGCCTTTTATTGGTCCGCATGGATTGGTATTCAGGGTGGTTCATGAGTACCGAACGCCCCCTGGAGGTCCTGCTCGTCGACGACGAGGTAGGCACGATCGAAATCCTAGGAGCCGTCCTGGAGGCCCTCGGATTCTCCGTGACGCTCTCTTCGACGCCCGAGGACGCCATCCAAGCGGTGACGTCGAGGGAGTTCGACGCGGTCATCACCGACGTCATGTTCGACGGGCGCAGCGCGGGCGAGGAGATCCTCGCGGCGACCCGGGAGCTCCGGCCCCGGGCGGTCTGCATACTCATGACGGGGTTCCCGCGCGTGGAGGCCGCCGTCCAGGCCATGAAGGTCGGCGCGACCGACTACGTGACCAAGCCCGTGGATCCCCGAGTCCTGGGCGAGACCATCAAGCGGGCCGTCTCGGAGCGGCGCCTCGCGAAGGAGGAGCTGCCCTTCCAGGACCTCGTGGACATCCTGTCCGGACTCGTGGCCAAATCCATCGAGCGGGTCGACCCCTACACGGCGGGACACGGCGAGCGCACGCGCCGGTACTGCAAGCTGGTGGCCCAGGACTTCGGCCTGGACGCCAAGACGGTGGAGCGCCTCGAGCTGGCGGCCATCGCCCACGACTACGGCAAGATCTTCCTGGACGACTTGGGGTTCCTCACCAAAAAGGGCCCCCTGACCCCGATGGAGCGCCGCGAGATGCAGCGTCACCCCCTCGTGGGCGCAGAGCGCCTGGGGCACCATCCCCAGCTCCAGCACGTCGTCCAGTTCGTCGCCGAGCACCATGAACGCTGGGATGGCCTCGGGTACCCCTACCGGCTCAAGGCCGACGAGATCTCCCGCCCAGGCCGGATCCTGTGCGTCGTCGAGGTCTTTGACTCCCTCACGACGCGGCGCTCCTACAAAAACGCATGGTCCCTCGATAAGACGATGGATTACTTCGAGTCCCAGTCGGGCCGAGCCTTTGAGCCCGACATTCTCGATACGTTCCTCGCCCTCCTGGCGAAGAACGGCCAAGCCTGGCTGGACGCCCCGAAAGCCGATCTGACGGCCGCGGGCCTGCTGGTTCCCGCCGAACGGGGGGCCCCGCCGACGCTCCCCAGGGTGCTCAACGGGGATCCGTCCCCGGGCGCCATTCGCCAATAGGCGGACGCAGTAGCCGAAACCAGGAGTCCCCGCCGGACGCGACGGGGACTATTATCTTCCCCGTCAGGTCCATGGGCAGCCTGGCACCGGGAGCCCTCACGCACCCCCGGGACGGCATTTTTCGGACTGAATCCGCAACGGACAGCCCGAGACCCCCTAAACGATCCGAAGCCCGCGGGCCCACGCCAACCAGGCGCTGGGCTCCCCAAGGGACTTCCTCCACCTCGCCGCGACTGGAAACCACCGACGCATGAAATCGATCCAAATGATTCCCGCCGCCCTCGCCGCGCTCTCCATGGGATGGGCTTTGTTGCCCACCGCGGAAGCCGCGAATGGGACGGACAAGAAGTCCGGGGGGGACGAGACCCCTTTCGTCGGCACCGCCGACGCCGCGCCCCCGGGCTTGACCTTCATCAAGGCCGGCAAAGTCACGATCGGTACCGATGCCAAGACGGTCCAGGACCTCATCGACGAGTCGGAGTCCCGCAAGGGCGCGCTGCGACTCCTTGACGGCGAAACGCCGCGCAAGAAAGGCGTGAAGGTCTCCGAGTTCCTCATGGGCACCTACGAGGTGACCAACGAGCAATTCGCGGCCTTCGTCAAGGCCACGAACCGCCGTCCGCCTGAGCATTGGTTTGGGGATGCGATCGTCGAGGCCCGGACCGCTTTCCTCGAGAAGGAAGGTCGCGAGGCCCGCGCCGCCAAGGCTGAGGGGCGCAACTACAAGCGCAAAGAGTGGACCGAGATGGTCAAGAACAAGTGGATCGAAGACAACTGGGAGGCGGCCTCCTGGTCGATCCCGGAAGGCACCGATCGCTGCGCCGTCGTGTTCGTCAACTACCGTGACGCCGTCGAGTACGCGGACTGGGCCGGACTTCGCCTCCCGACCGAACAGGAGTGGATCTACGCCGCCCGCGGCGATAAGGACATTGTCTTCTCGTGGGGCGATGAGTGGTCCACCAATGGCCGGGCCCACACATCCGAGCTCAACGCCGACAAGCAGCGCGTCGTGGGATCGTTCCCCGAAGGCGCCAGCGCCTTCGGGATCCATGATCTCGGTGGCGGCGTCTGGGAGTGGACCTCTAGCCCCTACCTCGCGTACGACCGTTTCAAGCCAAACCAGTACAAGCTGAAGGTTCCCGGGAAGCGCAAGTCCGAGAAGGTCCGCCGCGAATCCAAGTTCAACGGCTCCGAGCGTGTCCTCAAGGGCGGCTCCCGCGAGAACAGCGCTCTCGCGGCGCGCATCGACTTCCGCCAGGGCGGCACGCGCACGGAAACGGCGTCGGCCCTTGGCTTCCGCGTCGCCTCCTCGGGCGTGCCTGGCCGCGACTTCGCCGAGGCCCTCTGGCGCACGGTTGCGCGCCCCTCGGTCGCCCGCAAGGACGACTCGACCCTCGACTTCGATTCCGTGCTCGGCCTCGACCGCTGGACGAAAGCGAGCCTCGAGGGCAAGCGCCCTGAGGGGTACGAGGTCATCACGGGCTACGAGTCCATCGTCTTCGCCCCCCGCGGCAACCTGGACATCAAGCCCGGCGGCGAAATGAGCCGCACGAGCCGTGTCTGGCCCGTCACCTTCGGCATCCTCTCAACGCCCATTCCCCTTGCCACGCCGGCGCTCGAGCCGGGCACGTACTTCGTGCTGTATCGCTCGAAAGGAAAGTTCCTTGCCGATCCGAACGCAGCCGAAGAGGCCGACAAGAAGAAAGACAAGGACGACGAGGGCAAGGACAAGAAGGACGAAGAAGAGGAAGGCCCCGGTGAGATGACCCCCGAGCAGCGCATGCTCGAGTCCATCAACACGAACGAGAACCTCCTGATCTTCGTCGACGCCGTCTCCGGCGAGTACGTTGGCTCCTTGACCACCAAGCAGCTCGAGGACAAGCAGATCGGCAAGATCGAGACCGGCATCACCCTCGAGCAGAAGAAGGAATGGGTCGGTGAGACCGCCGCGACGAAAGTCCAGGAAGTCCAAGACTGGCTGACTTTCAAGGCCCGCGTCCCCCTGAGCGCTAAGCGCGCGATCCCCCTGACCTTCGAGATCCAGACCGCCCTGGGCGCCCTGGGCACCGGCTGGCGCCGCCAGTAACGAATGGCCAGCACGGAATAAGAACGCCCGGCCGCTTCAGCGGCCCGCGCGGAGCGAGGCGCCCCTTCGGTTTAGGCCGGAGGGGCGCCTCGCGCTTTTTTGGGTCCTATTTTCCGTTTTGGCCGGGCCACCGAAAGCGGCACAGTTGGGCCATGCCTTCGCCGACTATCTCCCTGTGCATGATCGCCCGCAACGAGGAGGCCTTCCTTGAGGACTGCCTCAAGAGCGTCCAGGGCGTCTGCCACGAGCTCATCGTTGTGGACACGGGCAGCACCGATCGCACCCAGGAGATCGCCCGGGCCGCAGGCGCCACGGTCGTCGAGACGCCTTGGACGGACGACTTTGCCGCGGCGCGCAACGTCGGCGTCGAACTCGCCACGGGGACGCATATCCTGGTCCTCGATGCCGACGAGCGCCTGGCCCCCCGTATGGGCCCAAACCTCCTCGAGGCGGCCGCCAACCCTGACCTCGTCCTCGGGTGCCTGCCGCTCTACAACGCAAGCGCCATGGACGCGACGCCGGACGAGATCCTTGACGGCGACAAGCGACTGGGCCAGCCGGTGTTTGTGCCGAGGCTGTTCGTCAACAAGCCCGAGATGCGCTTCGAGCGCAGGGTCCACGAGACCCTCACCCGCGGATTCAACGAGCTCCAGAGCCGCGGCGTCGGGCAGTCCATCGCCGTGGGCGCCGCGCTGATTCACTATGGCGACGTCCCCAGCCACCGCGTGGACAACGCTAAGGATGAGCGCAACGAGGCCCTCCTTCGCCTGAGCCTCAACGATGACCCCTCCGACGGCGAGGTGGCGGGCTACCTGGTGGTCCACCTCATCAAGACCGGGCAGCAGGACGAAGCCCTCGCCGTGGGCGAGCGGCATTTTGGCCCCTTCGTTCGCCGCAACGAAACCCGGCCGAAGGGGCATCTTCCGGAGAACATGGTCCGCATCGGGTACTCCCTCGGGCTCGTCCAAAGTGAACTAGGTGAACCGAAGAAGGCCCTCGAAACCCTGGAAGACGCCAACCGCTTCACCCCAGAGGGCCACCCCAACCTCGACTACGTCGAGGGCCTCGCCGCTTTCGGCGCCGGGGACCTCGAGCGCTCTGAGACCGCCTTCCGCAAGGCCATCGCATCCCACGGGAAAACGTTCGCCCAGCCAGTCCTGCCATACATCACGAACGAGTTACCGCGGATCAAGATGGCGGGCCTCGAACTGGAGCGAGGCCGCTCCGAAGACGCCCTCGCGATCCTCCCGCCGCCCACGGGTAAGTGGCGCTTCGCCGTCGATCTTGTACGCGCGGAGATCCACCTCGCCCAAGGACAGCCCGCCGACGCGATGGAGTGCCTCGCCAAGTACGTCGACCTCCCCCGGCTGGCGCCCGACTGGCACGTCCTTGTGCATAGGGCCCTCACGGACCTGGGACAGGAGACGGATGGACTCCTTGACGCCGCCAAGAAGGCAGCACGCACTGAGTGGCTCGAACACCGGCGCGCCGAGCGGGGACTCGCCACGACCTAGGGAGGGCTTCGGGCTTCGGCGTGAGTCGGCTTCGGTGGGCGTGAGTCGGCTTCGCCGGCGGACCAAGGAAGCAGGAGTGGGCGGAGGGTTGGGAGCGCGGGCGCCTATTGGAAGGCGTGGAGGACAGGGAGGCGGAGGGCTTCGGTCAGACCACGCACTGGGGAGAGAGAAGCAAGCGCCCAACCAACGGTTGTGCGAGGGTGTGAGCGGCGATGGCGGGCCGTTATCTCGGCAGACCTTTTCGGGTCGGCGCAGCCTGGCAGGCGGCGTGCCGCCGCGGCCAGGCGCCGAGGGCCCGGCTCGGTCCGCTCATGTCGGTTCGTGACGGCTAGACCGTGGGACTGTCAGATGAACGGTGTGGGCCGCATTTGCTGTGTCATCCGGTTCAACTAGAGGCTCGCCCCCTCGTATGCCGAGCCCCATGCTCATGCTGACCATGCCCCGTGAAAGGTCTGCCGAGATAGCGGGCCTCCATCGCCCCGCGCCTCCTCGCGCAGCCGGCCGTTGGGCCCTGGCCTTGCCCTCCGCGGCGCGGAGTCGGACCGAAGCCAGGAGACTCACCGCCCCCCATCCCTACCAATAGGCGCACGCGCTCCCTCCCGGCCCTCCGTCCGCTCCTTCTTCCTTGGTCGGTCGGCAGAGCCGACTCACGCAGGGGCTGGGGTGCAGTGTCCCTGGGGACGCGCCGCCCGCCCCACGGCGCAGCGGTTCGATCCCCAGGACACTTGGGCCCCCGCGGCGCTAGAAGCTCGCGGCGTTGCGCTCGAGGAGTTCCTTCTCGAGGGCGAGCTCCACGGCGCGAGCTTTCTCTGCTTCGATGAGCTCGGGGTCCGCCTTGGCCAGGAAGCCCTGGTTCTCCAGCTTCTTCTCCGTGGCCATCAGGGCCTTGCCCACCTTGGCAGCACGCCCCTGCAGGACCTCCTTCAGCTTGGCGAAGTCCACGTCCGCACCGAGGACAACGTAGGCCTCGATCGGCCCTTCGACCGCGACCGCGCTCTGGGCCGGCTGGGCCGCGCCCTCGGTGATTTCCAAGGAGGACAGATGCCCCAGGGACGTCACCGCGCCCGCGTGGCGCTGGAGCGAGTCGCGCACCTCGGCGTTGGCCACGTTGACGGTCACCGGCAGCTGCTTGCGCTCCGGCGCCATGGTCAAGGCCCGCACCCGGCGCACGCAGCCCACGAGGGACTGCACGCTCCCCATCTCCGCCTCAGCCGCCTCATCGACGCTGAGTCCCTCGCCCGTGGGCCAGGGGGAGACCGCGAGCATGGACTCGGGCTTGATGCCGAGCGTCTCGTGGAGGGCCTCCCAAAGGGCCTCCGTGAGGAACGGCGTGAAAGGGTGCAGGAGCCCAAGCGTGTCCGTGAGAACCCGCGCCAAGGTCGCGCGCGCGTCCTTCGCAGATTCCTCGTCGTCGCCGGTCAAGCGGTGCTTCGAGAGCTCCACGTACCAGTCGCAGAAGTCGTTCCAAACGAACTTGTACATTTTCGACGCGGCGTCGTTGAACTGGTACGTGTCGAGGTCCGAGCTGACCTCGGTGATCGCACGTGAGAGCCTCGACAGGATCCAGCGGTCCTCGAAGCGCTCCGAAGGCGCCGTCGCCCGCTCCCCGACCATGTTCATCATGACGAAGCGCGCCGCGTTCCAGACCTTGTTGCAGAAGCGCGAGCCCTGGTCAACGCGATCCTTCGCAAGGCGCACGTCCTGGCCCTCCTTCGTGAGGAGCACCAGCGAGTACCGCACCGCATCCGCGCCAAACTCCTCGATCATGTCGAGGGGGTCGATGCCGTTGCCCGCGGACTTGCTCATGCGCTTGCCCTTCGCGTCGAGCACCGTCGCGTGGATGTAGCAGGTTTTGAAGGGGTTGCGGTCCTTGCCCATGGACTCGGGCATGAACGCGTAGCCCGCCATCACCATGCGCGCGACCCAGAGGTAGATGATCTCCGACGCCGTCGACAGGAACTGGGTCGGGTAGAACCGGTCCAACTCTGGCGCATCCTCCGCCGGCCACCCAAGCGTCGCGATCGGCCAAAGCCACGAAGACGCCCACGTGTCCAGCACGTCCGGATCCTGACGCACGATCGGCTTGCCGGTTTTCGGGTGCGGCGCGCCGATTTCCAGCTCGTCCACCGAAGCCACTGCCACGTCGTCTTCGTCGTACCACACCGGGATCCGGTGCCCCCACCAGAGCTGACGGCTGATGCACCAGTCCTGCACGTTCTCGAGCCAATGCAGGTACACCTTGCCCCAGCGCTCCGGCCGGAACTCCAGGGTGCCTTCCTTGAGGGCGCCGATCGCCGGCTCCGCCAGGTCCTGCATCTTCACGAACCACTGCTCGCTCACGAGGGGCTCGATGGGCGACTTGGAGCGGTCCGACGTCGACACGTTGTGCGTGATGTCCTCGACGTCACCGAGCAGCCCCATCTCCTCGAGCTGGGCCACGATCTCCTTGCGCACGACCTCGCGCGTCTTGCCGGCGAAGGGCCCGCCGTTCTCGTTGAGGGTGCCGTCCTTGTTGAGCAGGCTGATGATCGGGAGGTTGTGCCGCGCGCCGCGCTCGTAGTCCGCGGGGTCGTGGCCGGGGGTCGTCTTGACGGCGCCTGACCCGAACTCGGGGTCCACCGAATCGTCCGCGATGATCGGAATCTCGCGGTCGACGAACGGCACCTTCACCATCTTGCCCACGAGGCCCTTGTAGCGCTCATCGTCCGGGTGGACGGCCACACCGGTATCCCCGAGCATCGTCTCAGGCCGCGTGGTCGCCACCACCAAGTGCTTCGACGGGTCGTCCACAAGCGGGTACTTGAGGTGCCAGAGCTTGCCCTTCTTGGTTACGTACTCAATCTCGTCGTCGCTCACCGCGGTCTGCAGCACGCAGTCCCAGTTCACGAGCCGGGCGCCCCGGTAGATGAGGCCCTTCTCCCAGAGCTGAGCGAAAGCCGTGCGCACGGCGCGCGACAGGTCCTCGTCCATCGTGAACTTCGTGCGCGTCCAATCGCACGAGCAGCCGAGGCTCCGGAACTGGCGCAGGATCATATTCCCGTGCTCTTCCTTCCAATCCCAGATCCGCGCGAGGAAGGCCTCGCGGCCGAGATCGTCGCGGGTCTTCTTCTCCTCGGCGTAGAGCTTCTTCTCCACCACCGCCTGGGTCGCGATCCCGGCGTGGTCGGTGCCAGGGATCCAGAGCGTGTCGAAACCCGACTTCCGCCGGTGCCTCACCACGATATCCTGGATCGTGCCGTTCAGCGCGTGCCCCATATGAAGGACCCCCGTCACGTTCGGCGGCGGGATCATGACCGTGAACGGCTTGCCGGATCCTTCGCCCTCCTTAGGGGGCTGGAAGCAGCCCGACGACTCCCACTTCTCGTAGAGGGGAGCTTCGATTTCCTTGGGGCTGTAGCGCGTGGAGAGTTCCATAGCGCGCTATGGAAGTGGACTGGCCCCGGCGGGTCAAGGCGCGATCGCGCGCTCTAGGCCCTGGACCACTCCGAGGAGCTTGGTCTCGAGGTGTTCGGAGGCCAGCGTCGCGTCCAAGGACACGTCCCGCGACCTCGGTGCGCCGGTGTCGACCTGGGCCTGGGAGACCCCCTCGAGCTCCCCGTGGGCCTCGGGCTCGGACAGCCCCATCGCCCGCAAAACCTGAATCCCGAAGACGTAGCGGTTGATTCGATCCGGCCCCGCGAGGTGCACGGGCCCGCCCGATTCGAACTCCAAGAGCTCCACGAGGGCCTCGGCGGCGTTGGAAACCTCCAGGGGTGTTCGCCACTCGTCCACGAAGAGCTTCGGGGAGACGCCCGCCTCGACGGATTCGAGGATGGAATCGCTGGCCCCGAGCCCGCGGCCGCCGGAATTGCCGTAGAGCAGCGGCAGGCGGGCGACGCTCGCCGTCGGGGCGGCCTCGAGCACAGCCCACTCGGCTTCGAGCTTCGTTCGGCCGTAGACCGAGACCGGGCCGGTGTCTGAGTCCTCTGTGAAACCCGTCGCCGGCGCGTCCTCAGCACCAAAGACGAGGTCTGTGGAGACGTGGACGAGCTTCGCGCCCTTCTCCGCACACCAGGAGGCGATCCGACGGGAAGTTTCCCGATGAAGCCGCATGGCCGCCCCGGGATTCGCTTCGCAGGCCGCAGCGCTTGAGAGGGCTGCGCAGTGAATGACCTCCGTCGGGGCGAGCTCATCCAAGAGAGCGCCGGCGTCGAACTCAAGGAAATCGAACTCCAGCCACTCAGCGGCATCCCGTGGGCCGCCGCCGAAGCGGGGTACAAGGAGCGAAGACCCCCGAGACTGCGCGAATACCGGCGGCCCGTAAGGCTCGCTCAAGGTTGCCGAGGTGCGCGCTCGCGCGAGAGCCGCGGCGACGACATGGGCCCCTAGGAATCCACTGGCTCCCGTGACGAGGGTTCGTTGCTGAGCATCCACGGGGGAACGGTAACGGCTCAAGGAGAGGATCTCCGAAGTGCCGTGCATTTTTGGAAGCGCCCTGGCCCCACCGGGCGCCCAGGCGCCGGTTATTCGGGGCCCGTTCCCGCACTGGACGAGGAACGCGCCTCGACGCGAATCGACGAACGAACCGTCTCGCCGGGAATCGTCCCCATGGCGCGGTCGTCCGCTTCAGCCGCCGCCCGTGGAGACGCCGCTCCACCGGCGAGTTCATGGGAAGAGGGCGCAACGCCACGGGGCTCGGAGGGCTCTTGCTCCACCGGCTGCGGCAAACCCCACTGCCCCAAGGGCATTCCAGGCCCCAGCACCGGAGCGAGCCGCACCCCCTTTGAAACCGGCTTCGTTTCCACTTCCGGGGCCACTTCCGCGATCACTTCCGGAGTGGCCGCCTGCGTGAGCCCCTCCGAAGGGTCGGCCTGCGCGGGCGCCTCCGGCGATCGCCGAATCCCCACATGGAAGCCCGCCAACGCGGCGCCGAGGAGCGCCGCGGCCAGGACCCCGCCCGACAGGAGCGGAATCGCCCAAGGCTTCGGGCGCGGAGCCTCCCGCCGCACCCGCTCCGCGAGGCGCGGGTCCCTCGGCTCGGCTGGCTGGGCCTTCAGCGCTTGCCCCATCGACTCCATCGAACGGAGCCGCGCCCGGCACCCAGCGCACCGCGCCACGTGCAGCGACGTCGCGCGCCGAAGCGCAGCGGGCAACCTACGGTCGTGGAATAGCGACAGCCGCACCGAGTCCATGATCTCGCACCGGGGCGCGCTCCCCCTGTGTTCTTGCCGTTCGCTACTCATCGAATCCATGGAAGGCCTCCCCCGCATCTTGGTCGTCTCCGGTGAGCGATTCCCGAAGGGCCTGCCGCGCCCGACACAACCGAGTCGACACGGTCTTCGGATGGCATTCCATCACGGCGGCGATTTCCTCATAGGTGAGCCCATCACGCTCGCGCAGGAGAAACACCGACCGCTGCGGCTCCGGCAGATCACGTAGTGCCACTTGGAAGCGGTTGAAGAACTCCGCTCGCTCCATGGACCTCTCAGGCGGCGCCGGGTTCCGCCGCAGGCGCGCGGCATAGCGCCCCACGCCGGCACGAACCGCGTCCAGCAGCCTTCGATGGACGGCACGGCCACGGGCATGGTCTATGCACTCGTTGCGCGCCACCCGCAGGAGCCACACGACGAGCTCGGGATCCGTCGGCCCCATGTGCGCGCGCTGAAGCAGCTTGATGAACACGTTCTGCGTGAGGTCGTCGGCGGCTGCCCCGTCGGAAACGAGCTGGCCAACGTAGGCCCGGACCCTGTCGCCATATCGCGCCACGAGAACGTCAAACGCGTGGCCACGCCCCTCGGAGAACGCGAGTAGAAGCTCGGCGTCCGAAGGGCCACCACCGGGCACGTCCCCGGGAGCCATGTGGTTGCGATGGAGTTGAGTCAACCTGCCGGCACTACCCGCGGCGCACCGGCGGTTTCCCATCGGAGACCCGGCGAAGGGGCTGGCCCTTGGGGGCGGCTGGCTTGGGACTCTTCCTCTGGACCTTCTTCAGTCCCTTTCCCTGGCCAGTTTTTGGGGTTCCCTTCTGGGTTCCCTTCTGGGTTCCCTTCTGGGTTCCCTTTTGGGCCCGCGGCTTCGCCGGCGTCCGTTTCGGCCATGCCTTCGAAGGGGGCAGCGGCACTTTGAGGGGCGCCGCCTTGGGCC
>CAJXRJ010000119.1 GCA_913058555.1 uncultured bacterium | reverse complement strand
AGATCATGCCTAGTCTCGTGGGCTCGGAGATGTGTATAAGAGACAGCTTCGGTGGGGGCAGCGACCCAGAGGGGCTCGGTCCCGAAACTGGAACGTCAATGGGCCCGGGCAGGTTTTTTTGGCATCGGCTCAGATCCGGGATAGACGTTGATTGAGCCCTTTCCGGAACCGCATCCGGAACCTCCGCCGCACGCCGAGGATTGGGGCCCCTCCGACAGGTCTCCATTCGGGTCCGCACCCCGACGTACCTCGCCATGCAACGACGCCTCTTCACCGCCGCCCTCGCCTGCTTCTTCGCTGCCAGCTGCAGCAGCTCCTCCGACGCCCCCGCGCCCCCGGGTGGCCCCGTCACCGGCGGCCCCGGCGGTGGTGGACCGAGCCTGACCACGGACTCCCTCGACAGCCTCGTCCTCGACGCGGACGGCATCGTCGACCTGACCCCCGACGTCATTGGCGAGTTCCGCACCGTCTTCGATCGTTACGCCGCAGTCGAGCTGCCCCAGGGGCGCTTGCACGTCCTCATCCAACCGGGAGTCCCCGTCGCTAAGGTGCGCCGGGCCCGTGAGATCCTGCGCCAGCACCTCACCGACCTCCCCGGCGGTTCGTCAAAGGCCGACGTCGCCCAGGCGATGGTCGATCGCAGCGCGGTCCTCGGCATCTTTACGGACACGGCAGCGGTCGACATGACGAACCCTGACGTGGAGGCTGTCATCAGCGGCATGTCCACCTCGCTCGTGCCCCTGCCCGCTTCGCACATCGTGATCGAAGGCTCCGCCGAGTACATGCAGGTGGCCCCCGACATCGACCTGACGTTTGGCGCCACGGCGGTCCTCGTTCAGCAGGCGGGCCTCGCCGTCGCACGCCCCGGATTCGCCGGGCAGATCGACGACCTTGCCGCTGCCGCCGTCGCCGCGGGCCAGTTCACTGCGCCCGCTGACCTCCCCGCCCAGGCGGTCCCTTCCGCGTTCCTCGCCATGGTGATGGACGTGCACAGCGACGTCTATGCCCACGATCCGAACGGCGACGGAACCGCTGCCATCGCCGGTGCGAGCTACGACTTCCACACCCGCGAGGATCTCCTCAGCGGCGATCCCGCCCTCGGGACCTGGATCAACGCCTTCTTCTCCGGCGACCACACCTTCGAGGCCGAGCTGCCCGCGGACTTCACGGGGAACTTCGACTGCTTGCGCCGCGGCGCTAACCCCTACACCGCCCGCTCCCAGCACCTTCGGAGCGTGCGCTTGACCGGCACCAACGCCGCCGAGATCTTCGCCGCTCCCTTCGACGTGACCCTGATCGGCAACGACGGGAACAACAACCTCAAGGGCCGGGCGGGTGACGACACGCTCATCGGCGGCCTTGGATTCGACACCGCGGTCTTCTCCTTCCCCATGGCCAACTACGAGGTCCGCTTCGAGGGCGACACCGTCATCGTCGAGGACGTCTTCGGCGGCCACGAAGGCACGGACACTCTCCAGGGCATGCAGCGCCTCCAGTTCTCCGACCAGGGCATCAATCTCTAAGAGATCGGGGAAAACCACCGACTGACGAAGGTCGCGCGTGCCAATCGGCACGCGCGACCTTCTTTTTGGTATAGAAGGCGCCGGTGCGGGAGTGGATCGGTGCTGGTGTGCCGCCCGGTCTTCAAAGCCGGCGAGGGCCTCGTGAACAGCGGGGCCGGTGGGTTCGATTCCCATGCACTCCCGCCATTCTTCTCTCTTCCTGTGACGGGTTCCCCGCTGGTTCTCCCCGCGGGGCGACTCTGCCCGGGGAGGGGAGGAGCCGCCGGAGTGCGCCCCGGGAAGACGGGACGTGGGGATCACGGGAGGAAGCGTCGAGGCCGAGCCTCCGCAGCCTGTTGGATCCGTTGAATCTTTGAAGCCCAGCGCAAGGACCTCCGTTGCGGGGCTAGCATGCGCCCATGCTTCCCTACTGCTTCGCGCAATCGACTGGATTCAACACCTTCAACCCCGGCGGCGGGGATCTGCTAGCCCAGTTGGCGGTGACTGCCGTGCCCCTTTGGCTGATTCTGATCGTGGTGGTCCACGTGCTGGTGGCCTGGTACGTGCACAGCGCAGCGCTTCGGCTCGCCAGGGAAGGCCATGGGCCCGCGCTCTTCCCGCCGTACCTTTGGGGCCTCGCGTCCCTGGTCGGCGTCGTGGTGGTCCCCTTCGGATTCGCCCTGCTCCACTACTGCACCCTGTTTGAGCCCGACGAGGACGTCCCTTGGTCCCGGGGCGGGCAGGTGGCGGGGGGATGGATGATGGGCGAGGCCACGGATCGCCACCGCGAGCGAGTGGCGGAGCTGCACGAGGAACTCGATGCGGCCCGCGGGGCCCGCCGCCGGCGGTCCATTCGCGGCGAGCTTCAGAAGCTCGAAGGAGACCCCTCACCGGGAGCGCCAGGCCAGGGCCCGGATCAGGGCCCGGATCAGGGCCCGAAACAGGGCGACGGCGGAGGCTCCCGCCCAGGGTCAGCGGGGGACTGACGTTCTTGCCTGTCACCGCCCACCCCGCGAGCCAGCGGGCGATCGATACCTCCAATCTCCCGTGGGCCCTCAAGGCGATGCGGGCAGGGTTTGGGATCCTGCGCCGCGTGTCGCGGGGGAGCGCCGTTCGCCTGGTGGCTCGGCTCTTTGTGCAGCCCCGTCGCCATGGGGTGCCTGAGCGCGAGCAGCGTGTGCTCGTGACGGCCACCCGAAGCACGGCCCGCCACAAGGACAAAGACATCGCCGTGTACACGTGGAGCCCGCCGGATGGGGATCCGGCCGCAGGCGTCGATGGCGGACCTACTCCCACGGTCCTCTTGGTCCACGGCTGGGAGGGCCGCGGTGGGCAGCTCGGGGCGTTCGTTGCCCCCCTCGTCGCCCAGGGCATGCGGGTCGTCGCGTTTGACCACGTGGGGCACGGAGAATCCGAAGGGCGGGCCTGCGCCCTCCCCACGATGCGGGACACGCTCCATATGCTCGCCGAGACCGTCCTTGGTGGGCCGCCCGATGGGGTCATCGCTCACTCGATGGGGTCCTTCGCCGTCAGCCTCGCGATGGCCGACGGGTGGCGGGGGACGGCGGCGGTCTACGTTTCGCCCCCGGACGATCTGCTCGTCTACTTCGGCCGCTATCTCGAACTCGTGACCGGATCCCAGGACCTGCTCCCGGACATGATTCAGCTCATGGAGGAGCGCTTCGGGGAGGCCGTCGAGGAGTTCGAGTTCCGTCACCTCGTCGAGACCTTGAACCAGCCGCTCCTGGTCCTGCACTCCACGGACGATCCCGATGTGCCGATCGAGGGCGGGCGCTTCGTCGCGGAGCATTGGCCGGGGGCTGAGATCCGAGAATTTGACGGTCTGGGGCACCGCCGGATCCTGCGGGATCGGGGGACGATCCAGTGCGCAGCGGCCTTCCTGGGGGACATTCTCGAATCCAGCGACCCATCTATCCGGCCCCGGGCTGGCCCGTAGGCCCGGGCGATCCAATGGGGCCGGTCCTATGGCCAAGGTGCAAGTTCGAATGCCTTGAACCCGCCGTGCGTAGGCGCCATGAGTGCCTCACCGATCTGCCCGGAAGATCTAGCCCCTCCGGCGGGTACCATCCTGCCTGCCCATGATTCGCCACACCGTTCGCGCCCTCCTTCTGTGGCTCGCCTTTTCGGCGGTGTCCGCCCTCGCCCAGCCCGTGGCCAGGCCCTCGGCCCAGCCAGTCGGGCCGGTCTCCGCCCTCGCCGCGCCACAGGGCAAGGTTTTTTCGCCCTCCCAGGACCCCTCGTCCCCGGGGGCTGGACCTCCGGAGGCCTATGTCATTCGCATCGAAGGTGGCCTGAACGCGGGCCACCAGGCGCTCTTCCAGCGCGCGGTCAAGCGGGCCAAGGCCGATGACGCCGTCTTGATCTTGGCCTTCGACACCCCCGGCGGCGCCATCACGCACATGCGCCAGTTCGCCGCCGCGGTGGACTCGGAAGTACGGAACGGCCTTGAGGTCATCGGCTGGGTGGACACCCAAGCCCTTTCCGCGGGCACTTGGATCGCGATCTCGTGCAGCTCGCTCTACATGCGAACGCGCTCGACGATCGGTTCGGCAACGGCGATCCAATTGACGCCAGGCGGCGCGGTTGCCGTCGAGGAGAAGATCGCATCCTCGTACCGCGCGTGGGTTCGCGCGTGGGCGGAGGATCACGGCCGATCTCCGCTTCTGGCTCAGGCCATGATCGACATGACGACCTCCGTCATCCGCGTGCGCGTGGACGGCGTCGAAGAGCTCATCAGCGGTCGCCAGTGGGACGACCTCGTGGAGCAGGGCCAAGAGCCCGAGCGCCTCAGCACGGTTGTGAGCTCCACGGAGCTGTGGGCGCTCACGGGGACCGAGGCGATCGACTATGGCTTCGCCGACGCCATGGCGGAGTCCCTGGACGAGGTGCTGTCAAAGCAGGGCCTTGCCGGCGTTCGCTACGAGGAGCTTCCTTTCTCCCGCTCGGAGGAGTGGCTGTCGAAGCTCTGGGACATGCGCCTGCTCTTCCTGTTCCTCGGGCTCTTCTTCGGCTACGTGGAGCTGAAGATGCCGGGTTTTGGCGTCCCTGGAATCCTCAGCATCACCGCTTTTGTCGTGATGTTCACCGGCCAGTACCTCGTGGGGGTCGCGGACGTGCCGCACATGATCCTGGCCGCGGTGGGGGTGCTGCTTGTGTCGGTGGAACTCTTCATCTTCCCGGGGCTCATTTGGCCCGGCGTGATCGGTGCCTTGGCCCTGATCACCGGCGTGCTGCTCGCCCAGGTGGGCACAGGCGTGTCCCTCTCGAACGCATGGGACCGTGAGATTCTCTTCGACGCCACGTTCCAGCTCGCGGGCACGGCGTCGGCCGCGCTCTTCTCGATCTGGATCGTCTCCCGCTACCTACCGAACACGCCGCTCCTCGGGCGCATGGTGTTGGCCGGTGCGCCGTCCGATGGGGCCGCAGCCGCCATGCCGGAAGCCCGATCCCCCGAGCGAGTCTCGGCGGCCCAGGTGGGGCGCCGTGGCCGCGCCACGACGGCCCTTCGGCCGGTGGGCAAAGTCGATCTCGACGGGGACGCGCCCGGTCTCGAGTACGAGGCCCGCGCCGAATCAGGGCTCATCGAACCGGGCCAGCCGATCGAAGTGATCGAGGTCCATTCCGGACGCTTGCTTGTGAAGGAGGCCTCGAAGCAGGCTGGCGGGCCCGAGTCTTCGACCCCATCATCCGCTGAGCCTTTGCCTGGGACGGACGGGTAGACGTGCCGACACCGCAACGCAACGACGATCCCCTGCGCCGACTCTTCCCATGACGACGATCATCCTCCTCTTTGGTGCCGGAATCGCCCTCCTGGTGGCGGAGGTGTTCATCCCGAGCATGGGCCTGCTCGGGATGTCGGCCGCGCTGTCGCTTTTGGCATCGATCGGCCTGGCGTTCTATAAGGACCCCTCGACCGGAACGATGCTGCTCACGGCCACGGCCATCAGCGTGCCGCTGATCCTCACGTTCGGCATCAAGCTCTTCCCGAAGACTCCCCTTGGCAGGAAGCTGACGGCCACGGGGTTCAGCTTCGAGGACGGCCGAGGCGTCGACAAGCGCGATCAGGGCTTGACGGGCAAGGTTGGGGTCGTCGAGGCCACTTTGCGTCCTGCCGGCATCGCTCGCATCGAGGGGCGCCGTGTGGACGTGGTCAGCCGCGGTGAGTCGATCGAATCCGGTACCGCCATCTTCGTCGTCGAAGTCTCCGGCAACCGCGTGGTTGTCGCGCCTTCAGAGTCCTAGCCGCCCTCCCTCCATTCAAATGGAGCCTTACCGTGCCCCCGCGCTTCGAAGGTTCCATGTTTCCCATCGCCCGTACTCCCGGCCACCGCAACGGATTCCTGGCCACCGCATCTGAGTTCAAACATGAACGCGATCCTCTTGCCCTTCGCTGCTCTCACACCCCTCGTGAACAGTGCGCTTCTGTCACCCGCTGAAGGAGATGCTCCGGACATCCTGAAGACGGTGGGCCTCGTGGTCCTCATCCTCTTCCTGCTGGCGTTCCTCGTCCTGTTCCTGAAGTTCGCCAAGCTCTACATCCAGTCGGTGCTCGCGGGCGCGGCCGTCGGGCTCTTCGATATGTTCGCCATGAGCCTGAGGAAGGTGAACCCCGCCGTGATCGTCGAGGGCCGGATCAACCTGGTCCAGGCGCGCATCCACGGGATCATGTCGAACGACCTGGAAGCCCACGCCCTGGCGGGCGGCAACGTGCCCCGGGTGGTGCACGCCATCATCTCCGCCAACAAGGCCGGCCTCGATCTCGACTTTCAAACCGCAACGGGCATCGACCTTGCGGGCCGGGATGTGCTGGACGCCGTTCGGACCAGCGTGACGCCGAAGGTCATCGACTGCCCCGATCCGGCCAAGGGCAAGGCCGAGGTCGCGGCCGTCGCCAAGGACGGCATCCAGGTGCTTGCCAAGGCGCGCGTGACCGTGCGGACGAACATCGCCCGCCTCGTGGGCGGTGCCGGCGAAGAGACTATCATCGCCCGAGTCGGCGAGGGCATCGTCTCCACGATCGGTTCCATGCAGACCCACCAACTCGCCCTCGAGAACCCGGACATGATCTCCAAGACCGTGCTCGATCGCGGTTTGGACGCGGGCACGGCCTTCGAAATCGTCTCGATCGACATCGCGGACGTCGACATCGGTCACAACATTGGCGCGCGCCTCCAGGCCGACCAGGCCGAGGCCGACAAGCGTGTGGCCCAGGCCCTGGCTGAGAAGCGGCGCGCCATGGCTGTCGCCGAGGAGCAGGAGCACGTGGCGTCGGTCCAGGCCAACCGCGCGAAGGTCGTTCTGGCCGAGGCGGAGGTGCCCCTCGCCATGGCGGAGGCCCTGCGTTCCGGCAACCTCGGCGTCATGGACATGCTGCGCCTCAAGAACCTCGAGTCCGACACCACGATGCGCCGCAGCATCGGTGGCATCGACGCCACCGGTAGCACCGAGGACCCGAGCGCGTGATCGTCGCAGCTGTGCAATCGGGGGCCTGGTTTCCCCCGTTGGGGGACTGGATGCCCCCGTGGGCACTCCAGCAGGGGCCGGACAATCCCTTGAGCAATCTCCTGGGCTACGTTGTCGTGTTCATGGTGATCGTTTGGCCGATCATTCGCGGCGTCATGGAGTCCGCGCAGCAGAAGCGCCAGGAGTTCGAGCGGGGCCAGGCTCGCAAGGCAAAAGCGCGCTCAGGCGCGCCCGCGCGTCGACGCTCCCTCGAGGAGATCATGCGCGGCGACCCGTACGTCGAGACCCTCGCGGATCCGACGGAGGTGAGCCTCGATGAGCTGCGTGATGGCCCGGCGTCCCGCGCGTACGAGTCCTACTCCGCCCCCTCCTCGCTGGAGGGCGCGGCCTCAGGGTCGAGTCACTCCCCCGGTGGGATGGGCGATCCTAATTCCTCACCCAAGTCGAGGGCCGAAGGCGCGAACCCCACCCTGCGCCCATCGGAGAGGGAGCTCGTGGGGGACCCTTTCGACGACGGCATCATGGGGCAAGACCTCGTGAGCGACGAGGACCTGAACGAGGTGCCCTCGGAGGAAGAGCTCGAAACGTCCTTTGCGAATGCCACAGCCGGCGAACCGAGCTCGATGGCCCCCCGGGGCCCTGGCGCGGACGAGTCAGCTCCGGCGGGTCTTGGCGCCGCGGACAGGGCTCTAGCGAGACTGGAGCGTCGGCTCACGCCCTGGCAGCGAGCCTTGGTCTACAGAGAAGTCCTTGGCCCCCCCGCCTCCATGGTTTCTCACAAGCCCGGCGAGATTTAGGATCCCCCGCAAATGCCCAAGAAACGCGCCTACTGGCTCATGAAATCTGAGCCGGACGTCTTTTCGTACGACCACCTCGTAGCGGCCAAGAAGAGCACGACCCACTGGGACGGAGTTCGGAACTACCAGGCCCGCAACACCATGCGGGACGACATGAAGGTGGGGGACCTGGTTCTCTACTACCACTCGAACACGAAGCCCCCCGGCATCGTCGGAGTGGCGGAGATCGTTCGAGAGGGGTACCCGGACCACACCCAGTTCGACCCCGGCGACAGCCACTTCGATCCGAAGTCGAAGGAGGACAACCCGCGCTGGTACATGGTCGACCTCAGGGCCGCCGCCGAACTCCCGAATTACGTGACCCTCGACGAGCTCAAGGCCAACGCCAAGCTCCAGGATATGGCCGTGGTTCAGCGAGGGCAGCGCCTTTCGGTGCAGCCCGTCACCGCGGCGGAGTTCAAGGAAGTCCTCAAAATGGGCGGCCTCAAGGCCTCAAATCTGCCCTAGAAGGGCATCTTTTGGTTCGAGCCTCTTATCTGGTGCTCAAGGGGGCCCTTTCGTGACTTCATGGGTAGGCTATCTGGCGGTTGTGTGTGTTCGTCGCATGCCCGAGAATAGGCCCTCAAGGCCGTAAGACGCATCTTCGGCCTTGATCCCGCGGTCGATCTGTGTCGTCCTTGGGTCCTGGGGCGCCGGACCGGTCCAAGTTCGTCCCTCAATCTCCCACGTCGCCCCCCCGGGCGGCACCTCCTCTGGGCAACGACCTGTGCTTCGGGCTTTGCCTCTCAACCGTCACCCCTTCAGAGACTCCCTCCACGATGAGCCAGAACTACGAACAGATGGTCAAGGCGATCACCGACTGCCGCGAGGACATCGAAAAGGCCGAGGCCGGCAACAAGGCCGCGACCTCCCGCGTCCGCAAGACCATGCAGGAGATCAAAGCTTTGGCCCAGGAGCTCCGGAAGGAGATGCTGGAAATGCGCGACGCCGGCGGAGCTAGCTAGCTTCCGGATTTCGGACCTGAGTTAGGTTCCTCGCTGGATCAGGCGGCCTGTACCGCGCCCAGCTCGAAAAAGCGCCCCAGTCACCTCGGTGACGGGGGCGCTTTTTCCGTTCTGGCTACAACGGCGTCATCTAGCAGAGCACTCATTCTGGCGGCGCCAGCACATCGCTCGGTACGTCGAGCGTTCCCTCTGCGCTACGGGAGAGCAACCAGGTGCCGATCACGTCCTCGGTGGGGCACAGGGGCCGGTAGAGATGGGGGAAGAGCGCTCCGGCGCGGGATGGCTCCCACTTGAGGCTGGGGCCGAGGGTGGCGGTCTCGAGCTCCACCAGGAGAACCCGGTCCACGCCCGCGAAGTGTAAGTCGAGGGTTCCGGCAAGCTGGGCTGCTTGGCTCAGGTGGATGAAGCCCTCGTCTGCGTAGGCGGGGGGTTCGAAGGTCAGCTCTTCCCTTGCCGACGCCGCCTCGAAGGTGGTGATGAGGCCCTCAGGCACCAGGTGGAAGGTGCGGCGCTGATGAAGCGGCTCAAAGATCTCGAGGCGCGTGCCCGCTGGCAGTGCCCCAGCGGCCTGGGCGCGCTGTGCGAGCCGCTGGATAGCCCGTTTCCCCTGGGGGCCCAGGCGGCGCGTCCAGCCGTTGACGTAGAGGTCCACGTGGGACCACACGACGGACTCCTCGAGTTCCTGGGCGTTGGCCAGCATCGTTGGCAGGGTCTCGTCCCGATGGCTGTCCGCGTACAGCAGCGACGCGTGCAGGGCCGATTGCACGGCGTCCATGGTCCGCTCCTCAAGGCCTCGTCGGGCAAAGAGGCCCCCTAGGGGCAATGGGCAGGTCGCCGAGCCCTCCCAGGACGCGCCCAGGTCCTCCACGCAGACGAGCCCGCTCTCTTCGTACGTGAATCGGCCCTCGTGGATGCACACGCCGAAGTCGGCCTTGCCCGCGAGAAGCGCAGGCATGATGTCCGAGAACACGACCTGTTTCGGCTCCGCGCCGTCCGGGTGGAACATGCGGTATAGAAGGGTCGCCGTGGTGTCCTCCCCGGGGCAGAGGACTTTGGAGCCGGGGCCGGGGAGAGTGCCCGTCAATTCGCCGCGGGCCAGCAGAAGGGGGCCGTTGCCGAACCCCAGTGCCGAACCGGTAGGGAGGACGACCAGCTCGTCCGCCATGCGAAGGGCCAAGTGGTAACTCGCCTTGGCGACGTCGAAATGCCCCTTGGCAAGGCGCTCGTTGAGGGTCTGAACGTCCAGGAGTTCGATGTCAAACTCGATGCCGGGCGTTTCGATGGCTCCCGTCAGGAGGGCGTGGGCGAGGTACGTGTCGTTGGGGCACGTAGAGAGCCCGAGGTGGATGCGAGTGGTCATGGGAGGGCCCGGAGGATCTGTCCGGCGGCAGACAAGGCGTCGTCGATGCGCCAGGTGGAAGTATCGCGGTCGCCGGCTTCATTGGATATGCCGCGGACGACCCAAAGCTCGCGCCCGAGGATCCGGGCGGCCAGGGCCAGCCCAAAGGCCTCCATGTCTTCGGCTTCGGCGCCTGGGAATCTACCCCGGCGGTGGGCGACCATGGCGGAGGACGAGGAGCTGGCGCAAACGGTGAGGAGCGTCCTTGGGGGAGCCCCGCCTGGGAGGCCCAAGGGGAGCGTCTCGTGGACTGCAC
Source organism: uncultured bacterium (assembly GCA_913058555.1). GTDB lineage: Bacteria > Planctomycetota > UBA1135 > UBA1135 > Saltatorellus. The sequence goes on along the minus strand of CAJXRJ010000119.1, from coordinate 3,310 downwards.
CTAAGGGGTCCTGGAGTTGGGGGAAGCCCATGGCGGAGGGGAGGGCCAGGGTGGCGCCTTCCCCGGCACCCACGCCGTCGAGGCCCACAGACCCAAAGAACGCGGCCTCGCCGATTCTGAGGTCACTGGAGTGCCCTCTGTGGGGTCCCGGGTAGCCCCCGGCGATCCCCGCGAGCAGAAAGTCGCTGCCAGGGTATTCGGCGCCGAGGGCGGCGCCCCTTGCGGCCGCCGCCACGGGGCCGAATCCCAGCACCTCAACGGCCTTCCAAGCGCTTGGGTCCACCGCCGCTGGGGCAACGGATCGCAGCCGCTCGAGTTCCAGGGCCGTGGGAACGCAGAGGATGCAGTTGGCGCGCTTGGGATCGGAGGTCATCGGATGGGTGAGCTTACTCGGGTTTCATCGAGGTATTTTCGGCCCCGCTGGGCGGGGGGCGTGCGGATGACCCTCATATGACCTCCGAAGCGCAACGATCGCTCCCCGGCCGACCGTTCTCGGAGCCGCGAGCCCATGTCCTGAGAGCTGGCGCCCTTGTGCTTGCCGTTTCGGCTGCACTCCTTGGGGCTGGCTGCAAGGAGACAGTGATCCAGGGCGGCGACGGCTCCGGCGGGGATGGCGGCGGCGACGGCGGAGGGCAAGGCAACAATGGCGGCACGACCGTCAATGCAGACCTGGAGGCCATGTCTCTCACACCGCTCGCCACCGATGTCGAGGCGGGTAGTTCCGTGACGATGACCTTCCGGGTCCGGAATCTTGGGCCGGAGTCGGTGCCGACGTTCCGCACCGGTGTGTACCTCTCCACGGACGAGACCTTTGGCTCGTCCGATGTGCTGCTCGGTACGTGGACGAGCCCGGGGCTCGACGCGAACGCGGATTTTGACGTTTCGGACTCCGTGCAGATCCCCGTGGGGACCATTCCGGGCTCGTACAGGATCATCCTCGCCGCCGACGACGATTTTCAGCTCGCCGAAACATTGGAGTCGAACAACCGACTGACGAGCGCGGCGACGCTTCAGGTGGCGCCTCCTACTCACCCTGATCTGATGGTGGAGTCGGTGTCCTTCGGTCCGTCGAGCGTGCAGGCCGGATCGACGATCGACGTGTCCCACGCGATTCGCAACATCGGCGTCGAGCCGAGCAACAGCTTCCGCCTCGGGGTTTACGTTTCGGTCGATGCTGAGATCTCCAACTCCGACATTCTCGTGGGGCAGCGCTCCATCGGGTCCCTCGGTGTGGGTGCGGCGGATTCTGGCGCTGGGGCCGTGACGATTCCCTCGTTCGTGCCGGCGGGCACGTATTTTGTGGGTGTGTACGCCGACGACCTCGGCGTGATCACGGAGATGGACGAGCTCAACAACGGGCTCGCAGCCGGTGCACCGCTGTCGGTCACGGCTGCGCCACTGCCGGACCTCGCACCCATATCGATCACCTTGCAGCAGTCCACCGTGGACGCCGGGCAGCCGATCCTGATCGAGGAGAGTGTCTTGAATCAGGGTGTCGCGGCGTCGGCGCTCTTCCAGGTCGGCGTGTACCTCTCCAGCGACATCGATATCGATCCGGACGACGATGTGCTCCTTGGGACGCGCTCGGTGCCAAGCCTCGACGCGGGCGCGATCTCGGACTCCGGAGTCCAAAGCGTGGTGGTGCCTGGTCTGACGGCGGGGGGGGCGTACTTCGTTGGCATGGTCGTCGATGCGGGGGAGTTCGTTCCGGAGACCAACGAAGGGAACAACACGCTGATTGCATCCACCGCCCTCAGCGTGACCGTGCCGCCGCTTCCCGATCTCATCGTCGATGACTTCAGCTTTGGGCCCTCCGCGGTGATCGCGAACGGTACGGAGTCGCTGATGGTCAGCGGAAGCTTCCGAAACGGGGGCGTGGTCACGAGCACGGACACGACGGCAACGGTCTATCTCTCGAGCGACTCTTCCGTCACGACCGCGGACATCAATCTCGGGTTCCTGGACGTCGGCGGATTGGTGCCCGGTGCCGGTTCAGGTCGCAACGTGTCCATCCCGGTGCCCGGTGGCATCGAGAATGGGTCGTACCGCGTGGGCCTTTGGATCGACGCAGAAGGCCTGCAGCCAGAGCTCGATGAATCTAACAACCTCATGGTGGCGTCCGGCCTGTTGGATGTGACAGGGGGCGGCCCCGCGAGCCCTAACTTGGTCGCAGAGCTTGTGGACCCGAGCCAGAGCTTTGCGGCCCCCGGGGAGTCCTTCCAAGTGGTGTCGCGCGTGGCCAACGATGGCGATCTCTCGTCGCCCGCGTTCCGGGTTGGGATCTACCTCTCCGTGGACGGGGATGTGGATGCCGGAGACACTCTCATCGGCGATCGGCTCGTGCCGTTCGGTCTTGGTGGGGGGTTCTCGTCCGTGGCCAGCGGTCCCGTGACGGTGCCAGCGGGTCTTCCCGACGGCATGTACACCCTGGGGATCTTCGCCGACTGGCAGGGGCTCGTGGTCGAGCCCGACGAGTTGGACAACGTGCTGGTCGACACCTCCATGTTCGAGGTCCGCACCCCGCCGCCGCCCAGTCCTAACCTCGTGGTCGGGAGCGTGAGCGCCACCGTGGGCGCGACCGCTTCCCTTGGAGAGGTCTTCGACGTGACGCACACCGTGCGGAACGATGGCGACGTGGACGCCGGCACCTTCCGGGTCGGGATCTACCTCTCTGAGGACGACACGATCGACGCTGCGGACGTGCTGCTCGCCAGCCGCCTCATCTCCAGCCTCGACTCCGGGGCGAGCGACAGTCAAACCGTTGCGGTGCAGATCCCCAGCGGAACGGCAACCGGAACGTGGTTCGTCGGCGTCCTCGCCGATGACCAAGACGCCGTGGCCGAGGGCAACGAGTCGGACAACGACCGCGCCCACGGGTCTTCTTTCGACATCTGACCTTGATTGGGAACGAAGCGATGAATCACACCCTGAGAGCCCAAGGAACCCGCCGCGCGCGCCTATTCCGCGAGGTCACCCGTGCCATCGGCCGTCGGCCGCACCAGAGGGTGTGCCCATTGCCCTTGGCCTGCGCAGCGATCGCGATCCCATTCCTTGCCGCGTGGGCCACGGCTTCCCCTGGCCCGGCGCAGAGCGATGGAACTCCGGATGCCGGGCGCTTCGCGGACTCGGTCGCGGTCCAGGCCGCGACCCCAGATCCGTGGGCGATCCTCGATCGCGCCCGGCGCCAGCCCGCCGACCCAGCCACCAACGCCTACGTGGATCTTTATGGGCCGCTGGAACCCTGGGAAGAGCGCCTCATTGCTCGCCAGGGCTACGTCTCCGTCGGACGCTGAGCGCCGCCGCGGCGAAT
>CAJXRJ010000118.1 GCA_913058555.1 uncultured bacterium | reverse complement strand
GCGTGACCCCAAGCATGAGGTGGATCGCGATCCACCTCATGCTTGGGGTCACGCTTCTCTTCCTCCCGTTCCTCGAGAGGATCCCCCTGGCGGTGCTCTTCGGTCTCTTCCTCTACATGGGCATCGTGTCCATGCGCGGCAACCAGTTCTTCGAGCGACTGAGCCTCTGGGCCACCGATCCTGCGCTCTATCCCCGGGCGCACTACGTGCGGCGCGTGCCCGCGAAGACCATGCACCTGTTCACGCTGATCCAAGCGGGGTGCCTCGCGGTCCTGTGGGTCGTCAAGGCAAGCGCCTGGGGCATCCTCTTCCCGCTCTTCATCGGCCTCCTGGTCCCGGTCCGCTTTGCGCTCAAGCGCGTGTTTGCGGCCAATCACCTTGAACTCTTGGACGCCGAAGAGGGCCCAGAAGAAGAAAGCGAGACCTGGTCGTGACCTGACCCGAAAGACCCAACATCCCGGGCCATTCCAGTCCCGCGGCCAACGACCCATGGGCGCGTGCGGGATCGCCACGGCCCCTATACCGGTGCTGCCACTCGCTGTTTTTGGCCTGACCCTTCCTCAACGCCCGGAGCGCACCCGATGCGCTGCCCCACGGACCGTGCCGAGGGGGGCCATGAAGTTCGTATCTACTCCGGTTTTCTGAATCGGTTCGCAGCCCTTGGGGCACTTGGCTGACATGAGGAATCATGTCCACAGGCGCGCCTTGACGCTGGCAGCGCAGGCGCCGGGGACCCGCCGACCCTCGACCGCCGCCCTCCTCGCGACCCGCGCGACCTGCGGAGAGTCTGCGGCCGTCGTGGGCGAGATCGAGCAGCTGGGGCACGACGGCTGGCTGGGCCAGCAGCTGGACCCCGCAGGCATCGACGACAGCGCCCTTGAGCTGAAGCTCGCGGCCTATCCGTGGCTGGGGATGAAGCTTCACCCGCTGATGACGTCGGGCCAAGACGTGCTGGACCTGGGGGAGCAGTTCAAGGGTCTCAGGCTCCTGCGGGCGGTGGAATCCAAGCGGCAGCTCCTCGAGCGGCTGTTGCTGTTCTGGGAGGACCACTTCAACGTGTCCATCGGGCGTGTGCACCGCTTTGTGGACGACGCCACGGTCTGGCGGCCGTTCGCGATGGGCCGTTTCGGGGACCTGCTGCGCGCCGTGAGCACTTCGACGTCCATGGTCACCTACCTGGGCAACCAGATGAACCACGTCGGCGCCGTGAACGAGAACCTGGCCCGGGAGATCCTCGAGCTGCATACCCTCGGGGTGACAGGCCCTTACACCGAGGACGACGTGCGCGAATTCACGCGCGTCCTCACGGGTTGGAACTACGTCCAGAACGGGAACTCGCCCGCCTTCGGTGACCCGGTCTTCCGTCCGTCCCTCCACGACTGGACGCCCAAGACCGTGCTGGGGTTCCAGTTCGACGGCACGGGGGGCGAGCAGGAGCTTCTGACGATCCTCGACCACCTGGCGAATCACCCCAGCACCATCCGATTCGTGGTGGGCAAGCTGGCCCGGTTCTTCCTGGGGCCACACCCGCCTGCGCAGGTCACCGCCCGCGCCGAGGCTGCCTGGGCGGCCAGCGGCGGGGAGATGCGCGTGGTGCTCCAAGCGCTGCTGTCCCGCAGTAGCTTCGAGCAGGTGCTGCACCGCGGCGCCACCAGGTTCCGGCGCCCCTTCGAGTGGCTCAGCTGGACCTTGCGCGCCACGGGCCAGCCCGTGCCCGCCCCCCACGACGCCTTGGATCTGTTGCGCAGCGTGGGGCAGGCCCCCTTCGAGTGGGGACCGCCAAACGGCTTCCCCGACGACCGGGACTCATGGAACGGTCTGGTCGCGTCCCGATGGGCCGTGGCGGCCTCGTTTGCCAGGCCGAACGGTGCCCCCTGGGGGCACAGCGCCCCTGACCTGCTCACGCTCCTCCAGGGCCGGCCTCGCGCTCAATGGGTGGCCTCCCTCAGCGAGCTCTCGGGCGGCGGCCACGTCTCGGCGAGCGACCGTTTGCACCTCTACCGGTACGTCACCTCCCTCCCCGCGACCATGGACGACCGGGACGCCCTTGGCGAGATCCTCGAGCTCTTCCTGTCCTGCCCTTCCGCCCAAACGCACTGATCATGAAGCAGCACGGAAGCCTTCCACGGGTTCCCGCCCTCACGCGGCGTGATGCCCTGCGCGCGGGCGTCCTGGGGGGCGCCGTCGCCCTCGCCAGCGGCGCAAGGGCCTTCGCCCGTCCGCGGGGCTCCGCCCGCGACACCCTGGTGCTCGTCTTCCTTCGCGGCGGCGCCGACGGACTCAGCGTCGTCGTCCCCTACCAGGACGCCCATTACCACGCCCTGCGGCCCAACCTTGGCATCGGCGCGGCGGACGTGACCGACCTCGACGGGTACTTCGGGCTATGCCGTACGGCGTCCGCGATGCGGCCCCTCTACGACGCGGGGCGGCTGGCCTTCGTGCAGGCGGTGGGTTCCCTGAACCCCTCGCGCTCGCACTTCGAGGCCATGCGCCGCATCGAGCAGGCCGCCGTGTTCGGGGGCAGCCTGGAAGACGGCTGGATGGCTCGACACTTGAACCTCACCTCACCGGCGAGTTCCGCCGCCACCGCCCGCGGGGTCGCCATCGACACCACCTTGCCCGACGCCATGAAGGGCAGTCCCACGACCATGGCGGTGCAGGCCCTGCACCAACTTCGATTGGGAGGCCCCGCGGCCACGGTCCCCGGCCGCTCCGACGTCCTACGCACCATGCTCGCCCAGACGCCGCCCCCCGACGGCCCGCGGGGCGAGACCTCGCTGCGCTTCCTGGAGGCCCTCGACGGCGTGGACTTCGTGGGCCGGCCGGTGCCCCCGGGCGTGACCTACCCAAGTGGAAAGTTCGGCAGCGCCCTCTTTGAGGCCGCCACTTTGATCCAGGCGGACGTGGGCGTGGAGGCCATCGAGGTGGACTATGGCGGATGGGATCACCACGGCTTCTCCGGCCCCCTCGACGGGAACCTGGGCGGCAAGGTGCGGACCCTCAGCGAGGGTCTTGCGGCGCTCATGGCCGACCTCGGCGCCGCCGCGGACCGGACCACCGTGCTGGTCATGAGCGAGTTTGGCCGGCGCGTGGACGAGAACGGCTCGAGCGGCTTCGACCATGGGCGCGGCGGCCTCGCCATGGTCCTCGGCGGCGCCCACGTTCGCGGCGGCCAGATCTTCGGCTCTTGGCCCGGCCTTGCTCCCCACCAGCTCGACGATGACGCCCTGGCGGTCACCACCGACCTGCGCCACGTCATCGGCGAGATACTCGAGAGGCGCATGGGCACGGCGGACCTCGGCGCGGTGCTGCCCGGCTATTCGCCCAACTACCTTGGCATCGTGTCGTAGACGGGACGTACCAGGGGTGCGCGAGGGCCTCCCTCGATTGCCCTTCGCTCGCTCGATTCTCAGGCCGCTTGAACCGAAGGTGAATCGACCTGTGTCGTCGGAATCGAGATGACGAACGCCCCCTCCGACCCTGCGCTGCATTCAAGGCGGATGTTGCTCCCACAGCTTCGGAGGAACTGGTGGCTCATTGCCACACCGAGCCCGAAGGCACGCGCGACGCTTCGACGAGCCGAGCCAGGGCCTTCGACGGCACTTCCCTCCAGCACCCGCATATCCGCAGCCGCGGGTGTAATCCCGCTGAAGCTCACGGTCACTTCATGGTGGGAGCCCCGGGGCGAGACTCGGACGGTGACAGGGTGGCCGCTGCGGTGCAGCTTCTGCGCGGCGAGCGTCACACGGTGGATGGAGGCGCCCAGGCGGCCGGCATCGAGTTCGTCAAGCAACACGTGATTCGGCACTTCGCAGGCCATGTCGATGGACTCGTCAGCGGTCCCTGCGACCGCACCCATGACATCGACGAGCGGGACGCAACCGGCCTCGAACTTGAGCGCCCCAAGCTGCATCCGTAGGGCGTCGCGGTAATCGTCGAAGTCGCGGCACAGGCGCTCCGAAGCCGCTTGCACGTACCCGAGGAAGGTGCGCTGGTCGTCGGTCAATGGCCCCCCACACCGTCCTCACACAAAGAGGTGAACTCGGTGATCACCGTGAGCGGCGTCCGGAATTCGTGGATGGCATCTCGCTTCAGCTCCTCAATCGCCTCTGCCTGGTGCTGTGCACCCATCGCATGATGGCAGAGCACCGCATGGGCGACATCTTCCGGGACATCGAGGAAGGAGCGCGGAAGTGACGCCTAAACGCGGCTCATCTGAGCCCCCGCCATTTCAGCGTCGGTGCCCCCCAGGGCAACGATCGGACCGAGCGCCGAGGCATCGGCTCGCTGGGCTTGGACGGGGTAGCAGGTGATCCTGGGCGAGGACGCCCATACGGGACGGGCCTCTACCATCAGGTAGACCGCCAGCGTTTGGGCAGGGTTGGGTGTGCTCAAAGGTCCTTCGCCGGTCATCGATTTCGGGGTACTGCGCATAGTGGCTGGCTGATCGCCGTGGGGCTGTGGCTGCGATCACTTACCAATCGAGCTCAGGACGGTCTTGGTGAGAAGCCAACTGGGACACGGCTTCTGGAGCACGCGCGCCGCGCCCATCGACCGAGCCAGGTCGCAGTCGCCTGCGTCCGCACCGGTGAGGACAATGAAGGGAGGCGGGTTGGTCCGGGAACTGATCTGCTTCATCAAATCGAGTCCGCTCTGGCCAGGAAGGCCGAGGTCCAGCACCACCGCGTCATAGCGGGACGTCAGCATGTCCCAACGGGCCGCGGTCCCCGTCGATACGGTGCTCACGTAGAGCCCAACTTGCTCGAGTCGCAGCTTCAGCCCCTTGGCGAGCACGAGATCGTCCTCCACGACGAGGACGCTGGCCACGCCCCGCTATCGGGACCGTCGGGGTCCGTCGAGTGTGGCGGTCCCGGTGGGCGAGGGGGAGACGGCAGGCGAGGGTGAGACGGATGGCGATTGGGTCAGGTCTTGGGGTTGGTTTCGCATGTGCCACTCTTCGCCACCGTCCCATGGCAGCCCTCAATGCACGAAGTTGCTTTTACGGATCCAAAGCAAAGGGTCCGCAACAGGCACAACCACTCACCCTCCTAGGTGACCACCTGTACCTAAATGGGGCCTGAGGCGGAGGCTGCCTGACGTTCCCCATGGCCGTTGTCGACGTCCCCCACTGAGACCCCGGTCGCGGCACGGAAACGCCGGGGGTCCCACAGCCCTTGCAGGTGCCGGGAGCGATGAACGGGTCGCCGCTGCCCTCCTGCCGGCGCCCTGGACCCGCTACCCTCTGTGCCCTCCCTCGTCCCGGGCCGAACCGTTCGAGAGCCCACACGAGCAACAAGCCCATGACCCCGCCCTTGGATCAAGACCGTCCGCGCATCGAGGCGCTGACCTTCACTCGATTCGTCGCGGCGGCGGCGATCGTGGTCTTTCACTTCGGGCGCAAAGCGGCCCCCTTCGATGGCGAGCTCATGGGGGCGTTGGTCAAGAAGGGCTACGTCGGGGTGAGCTACTTCTTCATCCTGTCGGGCTTCGTGATGATCGTTGCGTACGGTCACAAGGACCGGGTCGCCGTCCGGCCGTACCTCCGGAACCGTTTCGCGCGCATCTATCCGGTCTACGTGCTCGCGATCGCGATGTTGTTCTGCGTGCGGTCCCTGCAGAGCCAGGCCATCGACTGGACGGGGGTGGGCTTGAACCTCTTGCTCGTGCAGGCCTGGATCCCGGACTACGCCCACTCGTTCAATATGCCCGGCTGGTCCCTCTCCTGCGAGATGGCGTTCTACGCGGCTTTCCCCTGGCTCTACAACTCGGTCTATCGCCGCTTTTATCTACGTCGCGTCGGGATCGCCGCGCTCGTCCTCTGGGCGGTGAGCCAAGTGGTTTTCCATGCGCTGTTGTGGTCGCCCCTCTACGGAGGGCTTCATTCGACGGGGCACAACGCAATCCTCTACTTCCCCTTGATGCACTTCAATCAGTTCATCCTGGGCAACATCGTCGGGCTGCTCTACCTCCAACGACGGGGCGCGGGGCGCGGCAATCATGACCTGGCGCTCGTGGCCTTGGTCGCCGCGGTGGCGGTCGTGCCCCCGCTGATCACGGCAGTCAACTGGCACAACGGGCTGCTGGCGATCCTTTTCGTGCCAGCGATCCTGCTCACCGCTGCGAACACGGGCCCCATTGCGCGCGTCTCGAGCCTCCGGCCCTTCGTCTTCCTCGGCGAGATCAGCTACGGCATTTACATCCTGCAGCTGCCTGTGTTCGAGGGGTGCGAAGTGGCCTTCGATCGCTGGGGGCTGGAGGACCCCTCGCTCCGCTTCTACGCGTTCGCGCTGGTCCTCTTGGCCATTTCGGTGCTCAGCTACATCGCCCTGGAGGCGCCGCTGCGGCGGTGGATCAAGTCGCGCGGAACGCGCGCTCCCAGCTGAGAGCGGCGTGGCTCCATCCATCCCGGGGCCGCCCGCCCGCGGTGTGACCTGGCCCCTAGTTCAACGTGATGGACACCCCATTGGTTAGGTGACTCGAACCGCCATCCCGGTACCAGACCTGAAAGTGCCGCGTCTCCCCCACCAGGAAAGCCATGGGGCGTCGGCAGCGCGGTGAGATCGATCAAGAACTCCGCTTGATATGACGTGTTCACCGTGGTCAAGATCGAAAGGTGACGGCCGATCTCACGACCCGGGTTGAGAACCAGCCCTTGGGTCCGTCGCACGAAGGGGGAATCCGCGCCTCCGGGTCGACCAGCGCTAGCGCTGGGGCGCCGGAAGGACGCCCCAGACCGCCCGCGCGATCGGCGCGACCCGGGCCCATTCTGAGTTGGTCATGACGCAGACGGCGCGGCCTTCGCCTGGGTAGAACTGCATCAGCGTACGCGTCTTCGCCTGGGACCCCGAGTGGGAGACCATCGGCCCCCGCGCCGTGGTTCGAGTTCCGAATCCAAGTCCATAGGGAATCGTTCCAGCCGGCTTCTCTGGGGCTGGCTGGGCCATCCATGCCTTGCGAAGGACCTCCTTGGGCAGAAGCGCTTCCCCCATCAACGCTTGGGCGAAACGTCCAAGGTCCCCGATGGTGGAAACGAAACCGCCGCCGGGGAGCTTCCAGCTCACGTCCGCCTGCGACGACAGGGCCTCGATGCCCGCCAGCTTCCGGTAGCCCTTGGCTCGGTTCGCAATGGCCTCCCACGCGTAGTCCGGCCTCAGGCTATCGAGGCCAGCGGGCTGCGCGATTCGCCGCCGGATCTGATCCGCGTAGGGCGCGCCACCGGCTCGCTGGAGGGTGGCCCCGAGCAGCATGTAACCATGGGTGGTGTAGGCATGGGCTGTACCGGGCTCGAAGATCAATGGAGAAGCCTTGAACGCGTCCAGCGCGCGCACGCTGTCCTTGAAGGGATGCTCCACCCCGTAGTCCTCCTTCGTCCTGACCACCTTGCCATTGCCGTAGTGCACGACCCCCGCGCGGTGCTGCAGCAGTTGCCGGGCCGTGATGGGCCACGGCTTCTCTGGGAACTCGGGCACCAGCTTGCGCACGTCCATGTCGAGGTCAAGCTTCCCGTCCCGTTCGAGTTGGAGCGCGAGCACCGCTGTCAACGGCTTCGAGATCGACGCCCAGCGAAAGAGCGTCTCCGGGCCGACCTTGACCTCGGCCTTCTTATCCGCATGACCGAAATGAAACTCGATGACGGACTCGCCTTCGACCACCGCCACCGCAAGTCCAATAAGTGCCTGGCGCTCGAACTCTTCCAAGAGTGCGGCCTCGACCCGCCGCTTCAGCTCCTCGACGCTGGGAGCCTGCCCCGGATCGACGGTCCCGGTGGCGCCGCCGCTCGGCTCTTGGGCCGTCAACAGCGGAGCAGCGTTCCCCGTTTCCAGGGCAGCCACTGCCATCAAGGCAACGAGGCAAACGAATCGACTGAAGTTCATACCGCTAAGCCCTGGCCGAGGTGGATTCGAATGTGGTGTGCCGTCCGAGGGGTCTTCCGAACTCCAACCCGGGCATTGACGTGCCGCAATGGGCGCAGTGCCTCCACTCGACCGAGGCCCTCGCGCCGCAGTGGGTGCCGTTCATCGCGAAATGATCGTAGCGACTGATCGCCGACTTTGTGTCGCCGCTCGACCCACTCGCACGAGCAGAGCGGGGACGTTGCCAGACGACCCGCTCTCGACGCCTGCACGGTGAGACCGAGGCGCCGAGCGCTCAGGGAGGCGTGTCCGCGACCAGGCGCACCCGTGGCGCCTACTTGCTTGCGTCCACGATCACCGCGATATGCTCAGGCAGAAGAACTCCCGCTTGGTTCACGACGACAGCCGCCAAGGCCTCCGCTGACAGTGGCATGGACGCCATAATGACCTCCGTCGCCTGTCCGGAGGTCATCCGGTCGGTGTTGATGAGTGTAATCAGAGGCCCATCAGAAAGCGGGCTAGAGGCCATCAGTAGTTCCTTCAGATGGCCCCCCCCGACCCTGTCCGAATCGATGAGTACCTTCGATTCGTTGGCTGTTAGCGGGGCGAGTAGGTCAAGGGCGTTCTTCAGGGGAGTGCCGCTCAGATCCACAAGAGCCGTCTCGACCTCCGCCCGCACGCCAACGACCGGTTCTTCGGTCGGCGGCTCCTCGGTGGGAGGCGCGTCATCCTCCTTCTCCCGGGTGGCTTGACGTTCGACCTTGACGACTTCGGAGGCGTTCGCCCAATCGAAGCCGCTCTCGAGGCCCGTGTAGGTACGCGTCACGCCCACGTTATCGATGTACTCAAGGTCCATCTGCACTGCGTCGAGGTCGTGGGCATTCGCCAGCTTCGTCACCTTGTTCGGATCGAGACCGAGCGCCCGGAACGGGTTGCCGCGCAAAGCCTTCGTCGCCGCCGGCACCTCGATCACCCGCCAGCCCACGATGCGAGGCAGCGCACTGCCCGCGAACCCAGAGTTATCGAAGTGCAGACGGGCGCCCGCCGCTACGTCGAGCCTGCGGGCGACGACGCCGCCGAAGATCTCGAAGTCGCTGCCGATATGCACGTCGGAGTCAGGCGCGTAGACCGTGCCGTAGAACTGGCTCGTGGCGTCCAGTTTGACCGCTGGATTGAGCGGGTCGCTGGACGTCGAGGATACCTGGACAGTCGTCTCGTCCGGCTGATCGCCAGAGGTCGAGACAAACGACTCCGGCTGCAGGTCGAGCTCATCGGTGACAAAGAGCGAGACTTCGCCGAAGCGGGTGTCCAGGGTGAGCGTCGCGTCGGGCTCGAGGATAAGCGACCCGATGACCACCGTCGCGGGACCACTGATGATCAGGTCCGCGCCCGGGGCGACTTCGATTCGTTCGTACCCGCTGGAGCCGGAACTGATCAGCATCGGCAAGAGTTCATCGTGGCGCACCGGAGCCGCCAGGGCGACAGCAGGCACTTCGACAACCGGAAGCTCGATCGCGGATCCCCGGGAGCTCGTGCTCCCCGCAATGGTGACGTTGCCGAGGCCCGTGACCGACCCGAGAGGCCCTGGAAGCACGTCGCCCCAAACCTCTGCGACTTCGCCTTCTGGGATCGTGAAGTGCACGTCTCCGTTCGACCCGAGCCGTGCACCGTCCCCCGTCGTCTCCCCTAAGACGCTCTCGGGGGCCGTCGCCCCTGCATCTTCAGAGTCGCTCAGGACCTGGTAGCCCCCATAGGATTCGACAGGCCCTTGGATGGTGTACCCTGCTGGGTAGGCCAGGCGAAGTGCCGGTAGCATCTCCCCGAACTCCTCAAGTTCCTCCGGAGTCATCACTGAGAGCGTCTCCGCATGCACAACAAACGGATCATCGATCACGTTGATGGTCATCTTGTTGAAGACCTTCCGTCCCACGCAGGTCACAAGCCAAGCAGCGTACTCGGCGAGTTCGCCACCCAACGGGAGCCCGCCGGTTGAAGCTTCAGCGTAGGTGTTCTCCCCGGAATTCCAGCCATCCATGAGAACGACCGAGTCCATCACCAGATCTTCGTCGGCGAAGAAACCCAGAGCCGGATCAACCGGTTCGACGACTAGCGAGAGTGTCCTTCGTCCCGTCTCATAGATGCCCGTACTATCCAGTCGGACGCTGCCATCGGCCAACTCTACAGCCTCGACGAAGACGAGCCCCTGCCCGAAAGCCGCGGGCGACGCCTCACTAGCCACCTGCCCAGTGCGCCCCATGCGCACGGCCTGAAAGGCCTCCGCCAGGCCGCCTTCGGCGAGGTAGAACGCTTGTTGATCATTGAGTGCTGACGACTGCCGGCGGGCCAATGAAGACGTCAGGTTCAAGTACGAAGCGCCAAGCATCGCCACGACGGTCACAACGATCAATGCCTGCAGCATCGCTGTTCCGCGTCGCGCCGCGGTGCCCGCTAGCGAAGGTGAGGGTCGGGTCGTTGTGGCCAAATGGTGTGCGCCGTTATGGAAGGTGCCGCTTCGTCTCAGCCAAGACCGATCCCAGGACTCCTGCTCAGAATCAGCATGGGGCTACGCTCGTGCGACGTCGAAGCGAGAGGTGCGACGTACTGGCCCTTCGCCATCGTGCGACCACGACCTTGAAGCGAGCCTGAAGAAGTATTCCCTTGGCTCCAAACTAGGACCCTGTGGGCCCATGGGCGCCTTGGGCGCGGGACTCGTCGCCTGCCCAACTTCGGGACAGTGAGCGGGGCTCCTCCGCGCATGAAATAGGGAGTCTGCCACACGCGGAGGAGCCCCGGCGACGGCACCGTCGAGGCCGACCTGGGCCTGACGGTGCTCTTTCACCGGCGGTCGGGAGGGGCGCCGGGAAGAGGGACACTACTTGATCCGGAAGCCTCCGCGGCGGCGCGGCGCTGTGGGCGCCGGCCGTGCGCCGGCGGGGTTTCCAGCATCGACACCCATCTCAGCCCAGGCACGGCGGACGCGCTCGTCGATGTCTTGCTGCCTGTCCCAACTCTCCTGGGTTCTGGCGATGACCTTCTCGAGGGACTGGGTCAGGGGCCGTGCTTCTGTGCGGATCGTGCCAGTGGCCTTCTCGTAGTTCCCCATCTGGAGCTTCTGAAACTCCTCGGGGCTCGCGAAGAGCTTGTTGCTCAGCTCGTCCACGATCGCGCCCCAGGGGCGAGTCGACCTGAGGGACCCCGCGACGCCACGGAGCATCCCGATCGATCCCTCAAGGCGACCCTGGGGAGCGCGCACGGCGCGCGCCTCGTACACCGACCACATGGTGCTGGTCATCGTTTTGCCCGGCTGCACCTCTCCGGTCATGTCGATGCGCAGGTACATGAACGAGAACTCTTCCTCGAAGGCTTGGCCGCCTTCGGTGTAGCTAATGCGGACCAGGGGACAGAATGCTTTGTGCGTCGCCTTGAAGCCGCCGCCTTGGTCGCCGCCCGTCATCTGCTGGATCATCGGCGCCATGAGTGAGGCAAACACCCGGCTAACGGGAGCCGCCTCACCGACGGTGGTGACCTTGACGTTCTTTGCGTTCGGCCTGTAGGAGCGCAAGATCACGCGCGTGACGAAATCCTCCGGCCCGTTGCCCGGATTCAGGAACATCGACCCACCGTTCCACTGCCCTTCCTGGGGGTAGGGGGGCGCGCCCTGCATCTTGAGGTCGTTGAAGTACATGAAGCTGCTGCTCGGCAGGAACTGAACCTGCGACCCGTCGGGCCCGCTCACCACCGCGTCTACGTTGACGAAGGCGTTGGCATCCTGGGGGTTCCAGTTCACGCCACCCTCAACCCTCCAACCGGCCGGGATCTGGGCGGTGTGCGATGCCATGCCCCCAAGGAGCTCATCCTTGAACGTGAACTCCTGCATGGCACCGACAGCCGTATCCACCGGGGGACTCACTGGCGGGACCTCGGGCTGCACCGGCCGAACATCCTCCGGCGTCTCAACGGGGCGCTCGACCGGCGCAGCTCCAGGACTCGGCAGCTCGGAGGCCCTCTTGCGAATCTCGGCGATCTCCTTGCCCGTAAACTCGTCGGCCAACCCGGAGACCATCTCCTTCGCGTCTTCGTCGCCGCCCTCCGCAGCCTTGATCATCCAGGCGCTCGCCTCGATGGCCGTCGACTCGGGCAGTTCGCCTTCGTAGTGGAACATCGCCAGGCTGAAAGCCGCACCGGGGGCGCCGGATGCGTACGCACGCTCGAGCCAGCGAAGAGCAGCCTTCGGATCGGAATCGATGAGCAACATACCGAGTCCGGTCATGGCCTCCGCATCGCCACGCTCAGCGTGGATCTCAAGAATGCGCCTTGCCTCAGCCACATCCCCTTTGTCAAAGGCGCGCATGGCATCTTCGAGGGTCCAACCACCCGCTTGCGGGACCTTCGGCGCGGGCTTCACCGGACCTTCTTGCAGGGGCTGTTCAGCCGGGAACTCCACGGGGGCACCCCCACCTGGGTCCTGGAGCGTCGGCACCGGGTACTTCGGAGCCACCTCGCCCCGCAGCTCCGCTTCCAGGTCACGGCGCCGCCTCTTCGCGCTGAGCTTGTCGAGCTGGCTCATCTCCCCCTCGGCGATGCCGAGGTTCCTCTGAGCATCCTCGGAACCCAGGTCCGCCGCGATGGAATTCCACGCGTGCGACTCGACCAGGTCCTTCTCCCGGCCCTGGCCGGTCCCATAGGCAACACCGATGTTCAACGCGCCGTCGAATCCGCCCGCGTACGCCGCCATCAGGAAATAGTCGACGGCCTTTGCCGGGTCCTTCGCGACTCCGCTCCCTCGGTGGCACATGAATCCGAGATTGGACATCGCGTTGGCGACGCCCCCTGCCGCAGAGCGCAAGTAGAAGCGACGCGCGGCCGCTTCATCCTTGGTCCCGGCTAGGCCCATCTCGTAGATGCGCGCCACGTAGAAGCAAGCCTCGACGTGACCGCCCTCCGCCAGGGGCTGGAAGCCGCGCAAGGCCGCCTCGTAGTCCTTCGCTTCGAAGGCGGCGTTCGCTGCTTCGTAGGCTGCGTCGAGGGCCGCCCCCCCCTTGCCGCTGCGTCCCGGAGCCTGCCCCTCGGGAAGGAACATCTCGACCGGCACTTGCACCTGGATCACCCCGCGCGACTTCGAACGGGCGGACTTGACGTCGGCTTCGATCCTCGCTCGGGACGCTTCCCCGTCCACTGCGGACGCTGGGAACTTGCTCAGGAGGTTCTCCTCCATGGCCTCGGCGCCCGTCACGCCCGCCGCTTTGGCAATGCTGGCCCAAGCGATCGCTTTGTCCGGTTGGAGGCCGGCACCTGGGGCCGAGTAGAGCTTGGACAGCTCCGCGGAGGCCGGGAGGGCGCCGAGGACGAACGAGCGGAAGAGTGCTGTTTTGGCGCGACTCTTCGCGGCCCTCTTGGCGACGCCGGATGCCTCGAGGTACGCCTCGGTTTCCAACTCAGAGAGAGCCACCGCTGCGTCGACGCATTTGCCCGCCGCCGAGGTCTTGAAGAGCTTGATCGCTTGCGGCAAGTCAACCTCGCCGAGGCTTCCGTAGCGGTGCATGCAGCCGAGGAGGTACTGCGCCATCGGGTCCTTGCCCGCGCGCTTCAGGGCCTCCGCGGCCGCGGGGAAGCGGCGCTCTTCGAGGGCATTGAAGGCGTCATCGATGGGGTCCGAGGACGTCCAGCTGTCCTGGGGCCCCATGGGGAGCGGCTCGGCCGTGGACGGCAGGCACAGGACAAAGGAGGACAGCAGGGAAAAAAGCAGGCGGACGTACATGGGGATGCAGTGGCGAGGGGGTCAAAGGGATTCCGGGGTGGCATGCGAGGCCGCCTTGCGCGAGCTGCCACAGAAACTGACGATCTGGGGAATTGTGAGTTCCTTGGCAGCTGGCCCCCCGGCCCCCCGCATGCCATGGGGA